>CAIPGK010000438.1 GCA_903864575.1 uncultured Chloroflexota bacterium | reverse complement strand
CGCGAGAATTCCCGCCGCGGCCTCGTTGGTGAGGACAACCTGGCGCGCGGAGACCGTCGCTCCCGGATAGGTGTCGAGCAACTGAAAGAGGGCTGCGCGAGCGGCGTCGACTCCTCCATCCTCGCGCTCGCCGTCGGTGCGAATCAGCGTGAACCGACCATCGGGCAGGAAAAGGGCCTCGACGACCCGGTCGTCTCTCCCGTTGATTGCGCCAACCGTCCGTTCGATGACGTTCCGTTCCAACGCTTCGGCGTGCCGAAGCACATCTCCTCCGAGAACGAGTTGGGCTGGCTCGGCGATCGAGGTGCCGGGAAGCGCGAGTTGCGCAGGATCGTCCGCCAGATCCGACAGGCGCAGGAGGAACAGTCCGATCGCGCCAAAAGCCTGCTCCGCGCCCGGACCGAGAAAGACGTCGTGCCGCGACCCGAGAATCGTCTGGACCTGGCAGCCCGGTATCGCCTGCCGGAATCGTTCCGCCATCTCTGGCGAGACCTCACCGCGCTGGCCACGAAGCAGGAGCGCCGGGCAGCGAATGTTCTCGAGGACCGTCCAATCCTGTCGAGGCGCGGATGCCGCTTCGATCTTCTCCAGAATCCCGATATTGTGCCGCCACACGTACCCGTCACCGTCCCGCCCGAGATCGGAGGGAATGTCATGGCGCGCGCGTGCCGCGGAAAGACCGAGTGGTCCCTCATAGAACGCCATCGCATCGTCGAAGGAGTCGAATCTGCGAGGGAGCGACCGGATGAACCCGAGCATCCGCTCAGCGCGGCCGGCGGACACCTCCGGAGAGGTGTCCCCCAGCACCAACCCGCTGATCAGGTCAGGGTGGCGAGCCGCGAGTTGGTAGGCAATCAGTCCCCCATGCAACCGTCCGATGGCAACCGGTCTGCCAAAATCGAGCGTGCGAATCAGCGCTGCGACATCGTCGGCCATCGTGGCGGAGTCATACCCACCGTCGGGCTGATCCGTTCCGCCGCGTCCACGAAGATCAGGCACCAGCACCGGCCCTCGCCGCGCGAGGTGGGCCGCCAGATTGGTCATGCCCTCGCCGCTTTGCAACAGGCCATGCAACAGCACGACCGGCGGATGAGAGACCCTGCGCGGTCCCCGCCAGACCCGGTAGGCCATCCGGATGCCGTTGACCTCGGCCACGCCGCCAGCGGGGCTCGACCCCGGCGTCATCGCGCTCCCGTCGACCATGCTTTCGCCCGCTCCCGTCTCGAAGCCGCGTGTTGGCGGCGCACCCCTCGTGGAGTTCAATGGTAGGCGCTGCCGCACAATCCGGCATCGCCTGATAGTCCCGAAGGCACTGCATGCGACGGGCGTGCGGTACACTCGCCGTCCAACGTCCGCGCCACCTCGCGCTCACGAGCCGCCGATGGATCAACCGACAGGGGAAGAATCCGCCGGCAGCCATGCGCCCGGCGGACGATACGGGGCGGTGCTTGCCATCCCGTCGTTCCGATCGTTGTGGTCGGCGAACATGCTTTCGACGCTTGGAGAGGCGTTTTCTAGCGTCGCACTTCCTTTACTCGCCTACCAGATCACCGGCTCGGCGCAACT
>CAIPGK010000437.1 GCA_903864575.1 uncultured Chloroflexota bacterium | reverse complement strand
TTCAACTGCACCGACGCCTGTCCGCGCGGCATCGAGGTGACGAAGGCCATCGAGGAAGTCAAGCGCGCGCTCCTGCTCGAGCAGGTCGTGTAGCCATTGCTGGTTGGCGTTTGACGTCCCACCGGAGCGCCTGACGGCGCTCCGGTTTTCGTTCACCAAGTTTTTATCCTTTTGAGATACAGAGCGCCCGACTCAATGACGAGCCGGGCGTTCATGAAGGGCCGTGCACCCACTTTCGATACGAACCCTACAGCTTGATAACGTTCGCCAACTCCGGGCGGGCTTCCCCGCGTCACCCGAGGGATCCGACTTACGGCTGCTACCTTCCGGTCCTGACCGGGTTCACCGTTCCTCGCCGCGCGGGACCTTTCCATCAACATCACGTGACGCCATCAGTCCCACAGGGCCGCACCTGGAGTGGGAATTCAACCCCGCTAAGGCGGGTTGCGGGTTCAGGGCACCGCCAACTCCCCATCTAGCACGACCAGCACCAGTCTACGTTCCCGGATAGGGTCCGGTCAAAGCCGACTCGCAACCGTCTACTCCGGAGGCAGTGGCCGGTCGGCCGGCCACGGCTTCGGATCAGGACCCGCGTCGGTCATGTCCGGGTTGTCCTTCAGCAACCGCAGCACGTCGACCGTCAGATCGGATCTCACCTGAACCTGGCAGGAGAGTCGAAGATCAGGATCGCGATCCTCCATGCGGCCAAGACGCTCGCCTTCCGCCTCGGTCATCGGACCTGCATCACCCTCGACGATCTTCACCCGGCACGTCGTGCAGCGGCAATTTCCGCCGCATCGGTGCAGGATGTCGACCCCTGCATTCATGATCGCAAGGATCAGTCGCTCGCCCTCCTCACATGTCGTTTCACCAAGTCCGACCATCTTCACGACTGGCATCCAGTCCATCCTTCCCGGCGCGCCACTGCGTCGCCCTAGGCCTGATATCGCGCTCCCCCCGCAAGGCGCGTGCGGAAACGCTCGGCAAAGTCGGCCGCGTGGGGGCCAGACAGAAGCAACACGCCAACAATCCCCCGCCTCGGCGTTCCTGTGACAAAGGAGTAGCGCAACCCGCCCGGTTCGAACAGTCGCTCCGCAAAGAACACCTGCTCGGCGATCCGGCCGAACGCGGCGTAGGCCACGGCATCTGCGGTCATCAGGTCTGGAACCGGGCGGTCCACCCAGAGACGGAGCAGAATGCCGGAATCATCCACCTGTGGTTCACCGAGCAGATGCGCTCCGTCGAGGTCCTGGAGAACGGCCTGCGCCTCGAGCGAGAATCGGAGAACCGCTTCATGGTCCGCAGCCCATTCGTCCCCGTAGACGCCCCGCATTGCCGCGACAACGCCGTTGCGAACATCCTCGTGCGTCCCGGTCATGTACGCTCCTCGGCAACTGCCTGCCCTTGCCGGTCCTTATACTACCGGAGCCTCCGGTTTGCGGGGGCGTCGCGCTACGGCGCTCCCATGGATGACGCGCAATGACCGGCCTCGAACTTCCTGCGTTGATCGGCCCGGACGAGATTCATGAGCGACAGCGACGCGCTGCGCATGAAGCGCGCGCCGCCGGGTACGACGCCCTGCTCGTAGTCGGCCGCTCGTT
>CAIPGK010000436.1 GCA_903864575.1 uncultured Chloroflexota bacterium | reverse complement strand
TGCACGATCGGATCGGTCACAAATGCGCGGCCACCCTCCGCCATCGGCAGGTAGAAGCGGTCCCAGCCGGAGTTGAAAAGCGCGATGTCGCCCGGCTGCAACCGGCCATGCTCCGCCTCCCATGCCTCGATCCGCTGCGGGGTGACGATCGGGCTCTCGCCGTTCCCGGCCTGCCCGACCAGATCGCGCACGTCGATCACCGCCGCCGGGCCGAGGAGCCGCGAAAGATCCAGATCATCCCCGTGGATCAACCCGACCTCGCCCGCGTTCGGCAGCCCGGAATCCGGCGGCGGGATGAAGTGCGCCGGGGCGTCGACATGGGTCCCGGCGTGCTCGTCCAGCGTGATCCAGCCGGTATGGTATGGCCCTCGCCACCCCGCGACGTGCTGCGGGGGCGCCGCGCGATCCTCGAACCACGCGTAGACCTTTCGCTGGAAAGGCATGTGGGACGGCCACGCCGCCGGATACCGCTCATCCAGCGGAACGGACAAATCAACGATCTCGCCGCCTGCGATGCCGCTCAGCAGTGCCGCCGCAGCATTCAGTTCGCCGCTCATGGGGCGCCTCCTTCTGGGGGGACGAAACGATGGACCCGGTTTCGCCGGATGGTCGCATACCCCGCATCTGGCCGCAGCACGTCCATCACGTCGGCCCGCGTGCGAGGGGCTCCGTCCCAGCCTGGCCGATCCGCTCACGCATCCGGCGCCACGACCGACCGAGTGGCACCATCACTGGTTCGGGCAACCGTTGCATAACGCATGCATAACCGACGATCTCCCGGGAACGTCGGCCATTCCTGCAACCGGCCGGGATTCCGGCCGCGGCGTCACGGCCAGATCAGCCGCCGTGGTAAATCTCCAAACCGGCTACAGATCGGGTGTTTCTCCGGCGACAACCCGGAATCGTGATGACGTTGCGATGGCCGGCATAACAACAGCACTCATGCCCGATGGACGCTCTCCCCTCCTGCCGTGATCTGTGATAGTGTTAGCCATTCAACGGTATGAAGCCGGGACGGGACGTGAGGCATGAACACCACACTCCGTCCGCGGGTTTGTCCCGCCGCTGCGCGATCGATACCACCGATTTCGCCACCCGCCGCGCCGGCCATCATGGCCACCGCGGCAGTCTGAAAGGCACCGCTATGCACGAATCTCACGCTCGCCGGAGACTTGTCGGCTCAGCCATTGCCGGAGCCGCCGCCCTCGGCGCCGCGCTCAACGAAATCCGGAGCGTCTCCGCCGCTCCGGCGCGAACGGCGGGCGCCGTTCAAAAGCGCTTCCGGGGCAGGATCCATACGCTGGACATCCGGCGCAACCCGAACGGGGAGAAGCACTGGTACCAGGCCAAAGTCGTCCTGAAGCACAATGGCGGCGACCTGAAGGAAAATGGTTCGGGTGGCGAGGTGCATGACCTTCGCCTCTACCGGATGCTCCACCGCCGCAACGGCCAGGCGTTGCAAGGCCAGATTTCCGTCCGCGTCAAAGGCGTCAACTACCGGTTGATGGGCGCGGAGTTCGATAAGACAACGCACATCTGGGTGCTCGATCTCAAACTCTGCGCAAGCAACCCGGACGCCGACCCGCTGAAGCAGGTCGCCCTCCCCGATGGGACTCTCCGCGACTACCGTGTCGACGACAGCGTCTCGGGGTGCAGTTGCGACTGCCTTTCCTCCTGCTGGCATTGCGCCTACGAAAACAAGGGCCAGATCGTCACGCGCTACAAGTGCAGCGCCTATTCCGACGTGAGTCCCTGTTAGCCGCGAGGTCGCGCGCCTGCCGGACCGGCTGGCACGTATCTCACGGCGCTGGATCGCCCGCGACGAAGGAGCATGACGCTATGTGCCACTCCGACCATCGCCGCTTGGTCCTCCAGCGCGTGGCCGGGGCCGCGGCATCCGTGGCAGCCGCGGCGCCGCTCTCCGTCAGGGCATGCCGATGAATGGCCGCGCAACGCTGCAGATCGGCGGCGCGTCCTGCGCCCGGTGCACCCCCACGCATGGCACGGAACCCGGCGACTGGCGCCGGGACCTTCGCCTCACCAGCGGCTCAGCCCCCGCAGTGATCGGCCAGGATGCCCAGGAACTGTGGATCGACGGCTGCGGTTGGGGGTTCGCGTGCTACCAAGTCGTTCGCAACGAACTCGGACAGATCACTCACCAGGGGCGCGCCGGGTGCGGGACCCCTTCCTCCAGCAAGGAGCCGGAGCCGACCGCCCCGGCTGCTTCCGTCTCTGCCGGGGCGCCCGGCGCGGTGGACAACGTCTGGACTCGAGCATCGCTTGCCCCTTGCAGATGCCGGGACCAGGGGCTGTCCACCCTGCCGGTCCCGTCCCGACCAGTCTGGGATCACCACCACAGCGCGCACGGCATCTTCGCCCTTCCCAGCGGAACCATCGACCACGATGGTCGGCAGCAGCCCGGGCGAGTGAGGATGCTGCCGCATGACGCAGGGAACCACGCTCAGGCGTTCGACTCGCGGACGCTCGCGAGAATTGAGGCAGGAGTGATCCAATGAACGAATCCCGGGATCGCCGATCCGCGTTGCACCGACTGGCCGCGATCGTGGCAGCGTCGGCGGGAGCCGTCGCCGGCAGCAGGGGCGACGAAGCGACGGCCGAAGCCGAAGCCGAAGCCGGGGCGGAACGACACGGCAGGAAAAAGCGGGTCGGCCTCGCCTACTCCGGCTCGATGTCCGACGTCACCTACACGTCCCATCACGACGGCGACGACACCCACTGGATCATCCGCGGCCGTCAGGATGGCGACGCCGAGGTCAGGCACCTGCGATCCGGCAGCCGGGACCGCATGAACGGCTCGCGCCTGGACCGGCTGATGAGGAAAAAGACGGGCGGGCGCAGCATGCGCGGGATGCCGCAGCTCACCATCGGTGACATCAACTGGCGAATCCTCACCGCGGATTACGACCGTCGCTCCGATGAATGGACGCTCGATGTTCGCGTCTGCGACTCCAATCCCGATCGTCGCCCGATCGCGAGCGCTGAGCGAGTTGCCACCGCGGGATCACTCGACCCGGTCTCTGGCTGCTCCTGCAGCTGCGACGACAAGTGCTACCAGTGCGACAACGGCCAGAAGCATTGCGCCCGCAGCTACTGTGCGGCCTGCCAGGGGTGCTGGTAAGCGGCCGATTCCGTGTCGCGCAGGATGGAGACATCGTCGCGAGGCGCGGCGTCTCGCGCGACCGGCGCCGCTCCCACTGCGGGTGGGCCGCCACGACCCGCACGCGCCGCGGCAGGTCCCTCCCTCGTGACACCCATGAGCCGGGTCAGTCCAGGCTTTCGCCCGGACGACCCGGCTCATGCCCCGAGGGCGCGGGGGCTCCGCTCTGCCGACGCGCCTATTCCCGTTTCGTGTTCACCCGCTCCAGCCGCAGCGCGAAGACGTTCAGCAGCAACGCTGCGAGCAGCACGATGCCCTGCAGTGCCTGCTTGAACGTGATCGGGATGTTCGGCAGCAGGTTCAGACCATTCGAGAGCACCCCGAAGATCAGCAGGCCCAGGATCGTGTTCCGGATGCCACCCTCGCCGCCGAACAGGCTCGTGCCGCCAAGCACCACCGCCGCGATGGTGCTGATGAGGATGTCCTCGCCGGCCGACGGGTTCGCGCTGGAGAGTCGGCCGATGAAGAGCAGTCCGGTCAGCCCCGCCGTGAGGGCCGAGATCACCAGCGACATCATCACGATCTGCCGCGTGTTCACGCCGGACATTTCCGCGGCCTCGCGGTTCGCACCGGTCATGTACACGTACCGCCCGAACTTCGTGTAGGAGAGAACGAACTCCCCGATCAGCAGCACGCCCAGCGCGACCAACCCGATCACCGGGATGCCGAACACCTGGTTGCCCACGCTGCCGATCGCCTTCAGGAACGGCGGCACCTCGAAAATCGGCTTTCCTCCCGAGACATAGACCGACATGCCGCGCGCGATCGTCAGCATCGCCAGCGTCGCCATGAAGGACGGGATGCCGATGTAGGCGGACAGGAACCCGTTGATCAGCCCGCAGAGCGCGGCGACGATCAGCGCCGCCGGGATGCCCCAGTTGCCGAGAGCAACCGTATCTCCCACGAAGAACCACGCCGCCAGCACGCCGGTCAGGGTGCTGACCGAGGCGATGCTGAGGTCGATTTCCGCGCAGAGCAGCACGAAGGTGATGCCCGTCGCCGCCACCGCGATCGGAGCGATCTGGGTCACCACGTTCTGCAGGTTCGGGACCGTCAGGAAGACGTCCGTCGTCAGGCTGAAGAAGATCACCATCACGAGCAGGGTGAGCAGGGGGGCCAGCAAGCGCGCGTTACGGCTCGCCCAGCTGATTGCCCCTCCCGAAGATGCCGGCTGCGCCGGCGCCTGTGTCGCCATCAGTTTCGCCCTTCCCAACCAACCCAACGAGGTTGCGCGCCGGTACGCGCCGCCGTCACGCCCATTCCATCAACAGGTCCTTGCTGACCCGCTCCCCTGCGAACTCCCGCGTGATTCTGCCGCGGCTCATCACCAGCACCCGATCCGATTCGGCCATCACCGTCTCCGGTTCGGTCGACAGCAGCAGGATCGCCACCCCCTCGTTCTTCAGGGTTTTCACCAGATCGAGCACTTCCCGCTTCGCGCCGACGTCCATGCCGCGGGTCGGCTCGTTCAGGATCAGCACCTTCGGCGTCTTCGTCAGCCACTTCGCCAGCACAACCTTCTGCTGGTTGCCGCCGGAGAGATTCCCGGCCTTCAGCAGGGGGTTCGCCGGGCGGGTGCCCGTCCGTTTCACCAGATCGTCCGCAATCTCGATTTCCCGCTTCTGCTGCACGATCGGGCCGAGCAGCGTGTCCAGGTGGGCCAGCGAGATGTTCTTGAAGATCTCATGCCGCGGAAAGAGGGTCTTGCGCCGGTTCTCGGAGAGATAGGCGATGCCCAGTTTCTTCGCCTGCGAGGTCGTCCGCGGGGCGACCGGCGCGCCATCGAGGGCGATCCGGCCCTGCTCGGCGACGGTCTGTCCGAAGAGCGTCCGCGCCACCTCCGTCATCCCTGCGCCGAGGTTGCCGAAGATGCCGACGATCTCCCCCGCCTTCACACTGAAGGTCACATCCTCATACGCGCCGGTGGACGAGATGCTGTCGATGTCCAGCACCGTTGCCGCATCTGAGCGAGGGGGCAACTGAATGCCCTCCTCGTAGCTCTCGGCCAGTTGATCGGCGTCCCGGCCGATCATCAACTCGATCAGGCGGTGCTTGGTCAGTCCCTCCCGCGGCAGCGTCGCCACCTTCCGGCTGTTCTTCAGCACCGTCACCCGGTCGGAGACGGCCAGCACGTCCTCCAGGAAGTGGGAAATGAAGATGAGGCTGCGGCCACGCGTCTTCAGGTTCGCCATGGCCTCGAAGAGTTTCTCCGCCTCGGGACCGGAAAGCGCCGAGGTCGGCTCGTCCAGCACCACGATGTGCGCGCCGGAAAAGACCGTCCGCGCGATCTCCCCCAGTTGCTGGTTGCCCAGCGAGAGCGTCCCGAGCTGGGCAGTCACATCCACGTTCAGCCCGAGTTCGGCGAGATGCTCCCGTGCCTCCTGCTGCATCCTGCCCCAGGCGATGACGCCGCCCGGTCCGGTCAGATGCCGCCCGAGGAAGACGTTCTCCGCGATGGAGAGTTGCTGCATGCAGGAGAGTTCCTGGTAGATCATCCCGACGCCGTGCGCCTTCGCGTCCTTCGGCGAGGCGAAGGTGACTGATTCGCCGCCGAGGATGATCTCGCCCTCGTCCGGGGAGTGAACCCCGGAGAGAATCTTCATCAAGGTGCTTTTTCCGGCGCCGTTCTCCCCGACCAGCCCATGGATTTCGCCGGGCAGGAGGTCGAAGGAAACGTCGTTGAGGGCTGTCGCGCCGCCAAAGCGCTTGGTCACATGCTCCAGCTGCAGGACCGGCTGCGCGGATACGTCGGCTGGCGCGGCGGCGACACCGCCCGCCAGGAGATCGGATGAGGACATGGCGCGATCCCACCGGATTGACCGGCGGCGGGAGAGCGGCCGCCCAGAGACGCCCGCGCCACCCGCCGCCGATCGATCCGACTACGTGCTAGTACTGCATGTTGTCGTAGAGCCAAATGTACCCGAGCGCGTTGTCCTGGGTGATCGGGCCGCCGTCGGTCCGGATGAACTTCGGCAGGCCGTCCTTGGCCATGTCGGTGCCGGACTGGCTGAGGTAGCCCGCCCAGATCGCGCCGCCGTGGATGCGGCCGGACGGGTTGATGACCGAGGCCAGCAGCTTGCCGTCGCGGATCGCCTCGCAGGCGTTCTTGCCGCCGTCGACGCCGACCAGCTTGACCTGGTCCTGCTTGCCGGCCGCCTCGACCACCGAGGCCGCGGCGAGCGCCATGTCATCGGAGTGGAAGAAGCCGCCCTTCACGTTCGGGAAGCGCTGCAGGAGGTCCTGCCAGAGGGAGGCCACCTGGTCGATCTTCCAGTCGCCGGGAGTCTCGTCGACGACCTTGATGCCCGGGTACTGCTTCAGCATGTTGTTGAAGCCGAGGGCGCGGCCCTGCGCGCCGGTGTGGGCCAGCTGGCCCTGGGTGTGGATGACCTCGCCCTCGCCGCCGATGGCGTCGAAGAGCTGCTTGGCCACCGTCTCACCCATGTAGATGTTGTCCGGCTCGAGGTAGGTCAGGTAATCGAAGGTCTGGAACTCCTCCGGGTCCTGGATGAGCCGGGTGTCCATAATGATCAGCGGCTTGCCGCTGGAGACCACCTGGGTCGCCGCGTCGACCAGCGCGTCCGAGGCGGACGGGTGGACGGCGACGAAGTTGAAGTCCTGGGTGGCGATGGTCTGGAGGTCCTGCAGCTGCTTCTCGACGCTGAACTCGCCATCGAAGGAGGTGACCTCGACGCCGAGGAGCTGCCCATAGAACTTCGCCACCTCCATGCCGTGGGCCACCCACGTGGAGCCGGCGCCCACCTCGGAGGTGGCGGCCTTGTACTTCACCGACGGCAGATCCTCGGGGATCAGACCGAGCGACGCGATCGCCTCGTTC
>CAIPGK010000435.1 GCA_903864575.1 uncultured Chloroflexota bacterium | reverse complement strand
TCGATAACGACACCACGGTCGTCTTCTATGGCGACCGCAACAACTGGTATGCCTGCTACACGTACTGGCTGTTCCGCATGTATGGCCACGAGGACTGCAGGATCATGAACGGTGGCCGATCGCTCTGGGAGGCCGAGGGGCGGCCGCTCGAGCGTGGGTACCCGGAGTATGCGGCGACCGATTACCGCGCGAGGGAGGCGGACCTCTCCGTTCGCGCGTTCCGCGATGATGTGATGGCGATGGTCCGGTCTGGCGACCCGCGTCTGGTGGATGTCCGTTCGCCGCAGGAGTACACCGGCGAGGTCATCCACATGGTCAACTACCCGCAGGAGGGCGCGCAGCGTGGCGGGCACGTCCGGGGCGCGCGGAACATTCCGTGGGGAACGGCGGCGAACGCGGACGGTACGTTCAAGAGTGCCTCGGAACTGCGGGCGATTTACGAGGAGGAGAAGGGGATTACTCCGGACCGCCCGACCATCGCCTATTGCCGCATCGGGGAGCGCTCCAGCCACACCTGGTTCGTTTTGAAGTACCTCCTCGGCCATGAGAACGTGCGCAATTACGATGGATCGTGGACCGAATGGGGCAGCATGGTCGGCGTCCCGATCGCAAAGGGCGCTGAACCGTTTGGCGATTGAATCTTCCGGCGAGAAAACGAACGAGACGTGCCACGGCCCGGAGCAACGCTCCGGGCCGAGCTGTGTCGTGTACCTGTACCTGTAGCTGGGGGGTGGGTCACCGTGACCTAGCGAGGTCCCTCGCATCGATACGGGCAAGCCAGCGGTCGGGGTCGCGTATCTCTTCCATCGTAGGGAGGAACTCCGGTCCCTCCCAGATGCGGCGGGCGGTCAGGTGTCCGCGTCTCCGTGCGACCGCATCGATGAACTTCTCGCCGAGACGGTACTGCTCCATCTTGACCGTCATCCCGGTCATCTTTGCGAAGAGGTGCTCAGCGGGGGATTTCTGTTGCTGGCGCAGTTCGAACTTCCGCGCGATCTCGTCGTAGGTGGGGAGCAGATCCTTGCCGACGGCATTCATGACATGGTTGGAATAGCCCTCGACCATGCACATCATGGCCTGCATCTCGTTGAACAGCAGCCGTTGCTCGGGCGACATCAGGGCCTCCATCCAGCCCCCTTCGCCGCGCTGGCCATCTCGCGCGCGGGTGATGAACTGGCCGATTCCGCGGATACCCGCGGCTCGGAGGCGCTCGGCATCGTCCCTGAGCATCGTGAAGTAGCGCTCGAGCATGGAGTTGAAGTGCTCGCGCACCCACGGGTGGGCCTCGAATTCGAAGGCGTGCGTGGTCTCGTGGAGAGCGAGCCACATTCTGAAATCCGCCGAGGGCAGGTGCATTTTCTCCTCAACCATGCGGATGTTTGGTTCCACGAAGTAGAGCTTGCCGGCGGTGATCGTCTCCTTGCCCATCAGGACAAGGTCATATTGGCCGAGCACCCTGCGGGCGAGGTAGCCGAGCATTACCCCAAGTTCGCCGGAGAGCACGGTGCGGTTCACGCCACCGAGGACCGCCGCGCCGGCAGATCCTCCGAGCGGTAACGAGAGCGATTGAATCGGCTCGAAGACGCGCCGGAATCCTTCGATGTTGGCGTTGATCCAATCAACCCGGTCAAAAGCATAGGTTCGCTCGATCGATGCAGGGAGGGTGTCGCCTGTGTACGCCTCGACGATGGGAATGCAGCGGGCGACGAGGGTCCGGTACTCCGCGTCGAGGCGCGCGCGCTCGGTGGCGGTGAGGGTATTGCCGCGGTTCATGCCGATGGCAATGGAGCGGGCGCGGCCCCAATCGATCGGGTCGGGCGTTTCGCCGGGGTTTGCCAGCGGCTGGTGATTGCGCGAGTTCGCCCAAACGCCGACGGCAAGACCAGCCAGCACACCAGCGGCCATCGCCTTCCGACTTCGGTTCCACCCTGACGCGGCGCCAGGATTGGAGCGGGGAGAGGGCATGGGAGGAGCATCCTTTCGGGGAACGAATGGCGCGCCCGATGGGGCGCGCCGGCAGCATCGACATACCGCATTGTATCGACGTCGGCGGGAGCGGCGGGGTTCCGCGGCGCCGGCGCGGCTACGCCTGCGGCGCTCCGGTTCCCCGCAAGGTCCGGTTCAGCGACGGCGAGAACTCGCTTTCGAGGGTCACCGCGTCGATGATCTCGCCGTTCGCATTCAGCACGGTGCGGGTGAGCGAGACCTTGAAACCATCCGCCGCGTGCTCGACGACCATCTCCTGCCCCTCGGGAAGCTCCGGCGAATCGACGTACACCATTTCGGAATCGGGCGTCAGGCGGTCACTGATGACGGGATCCGTCACCTCGACATTCCAGCCGGGATCGACGCCGACGATTTTGGCCCAGAGGTTCTGGCCGTCCGCAACGACGATGACGGCGATCCAGTCACCGGTGGTGTTGCGGAACTTCATGTCGAGCGTCCAGTTGGGATCGATGTTGACCATCGCGTCCAGACCGGGCAAACCGGTCGGCGGCCCGCTGTAGGACTGGAGGAAGTAGGGATGCTGGTATCGCTCCACGATCGGCAGTCCTGCCCAGAACGCAGCCTGAAAGATGGTCGTGGAGACCTGGCAGATGCCGCCGCCAACGACCGGAGAGGTCGCGAACTGGCCATTCTGCTCGGTGATGCCGAACCCGGTAACGAACCCCGCGTCCACGTCGACGTTCCCGATGTTCTCGGCGTAGGAAAACTCTTCGCCGGGAGGAACGAGCCATCCCGACTCCTTGAGCGCGGCGAGTTCGACGTTCTGGCGGCGAGGTTCCGAGGATTCGCCATAGAAGGTGCCACCCTCGCCAAGAATGTCGCCGCCAAGGTCGATCAGGGCGGCGTCGGCATCCGACCAGACGGGTTGCTGGATGGCGACGTCGATGGTTACCGGTTGGCCGGCGCCGAAACCCGCCACGACCTGTTGAGCGCCAGCGTCCACGTCGAGCATGCGGCCGACCTTCGAAGGCACCGCCACGGCGATTTGGCCATCGACCAATCGGAACCGGGCGTTGACCATTGGCTGGTCGATCTCGCCTGCGATGCCGGCAAGGGTGTCGCGAATGGCGTTCTCGTCGAGTCCGAAGGTGAACGGTTCGGCACTCGCGGGGTCCACCGAGATGGTCAACGCGCGCAGCAGGTCTTCGCGGTCGAGCGATGCGCCGCCTCCCTCCCACCGGAGGGCGAGCCCGGCGTCGAGAAGCGCGTTGCCCCGCTCGGCCGCCGCCGTTGCGACGGCGTTCGGGATCATGGGAGAGGCTGTCGTGTAGGCGAGCGCGACGGCGCCGCTCGCGTCCCGCACCGCGCGCTCGATCGCGTCGGCAGAGGCGTTGACATCGATGACGTTTCCGGTGCCGCCCGGAACGGCGATCAGGCGACCATTATCCCCAACGACGACGCTGGCATCCGCGAGCGGTTGGTCGATGGCGCTGGCGATCGAGCGCACCATCTCGACGACGGCCGGCCGATCGACGGTGAGCGTGCCGTCAGCGCGGCCACGCAACAGACGAGCGAGGTCTGCGGCCGGAAGGTGCCATGTCTGATCGGCGGCCTGAATGACCAGTGGCGTGGCAAGGGCGGCATCGGCGGCGACGCGGGCTGGAGCGAGATCGGCGGCGGTGATGGCCGCCGGGAGCACCTGAACCGAGACGGGAACGGCGGCCGATTCCAGCATCGAGGCCACGTTGACGATCTCCGCCAACGTTCCGGCGGAGTCGATCGCGATGCCGGGTTCGTCTGGCGAAATGCCGACCGGCGCGCCGGAGGAAACCGTCAGGCTGGCGTCGAGCGATGGACGAACGATTGACGGAGCGATCTCTGTCAGGACCTTGCCAGCGGCGATGGTGTCGAGATCGAGCATGAGCGGCAGTGAAACGCCGCGCAGCAGGCCGCGCGCCCGGGCCTGGGAATTGACCCAGGGCGACCCGGAATGCCCGACCGCCATCGCGCGGTCCAGCGTTGCCTGCAGATCGAGGGTGAGTCCCAGTTCTGCCGGAGTTGTCTTGTGGGCTGTGTCCGGTCCCTGTAGGGTGAATGGCTGGTGAGCGTAGGTGCTCCACGCTGCGGAGACGGCCGCGCTCGCCTCGGCGCGAGTCATGCCGCCAAGCGGGACGCCACCCGCAGAGACGCCCTTCAATGCGATTCCGGACTGTGATGCGCCAAGCGCACCGAGGACGACCGCTCCCGCAACCATTACCGCCGCCAGGGCGATCATCGCGGTGGTGAACGCGCGGGCAACGCTTCGCGAGAGAAGCGCCTCATCAACGGATAGTGATGGTCCGGATACACGATCCGCGTGTACGGTCGCGCTCATGGGATCCCCTGGCTGTGGTGCGGGGTGGGCGAAGACTACGCGGGTTTGTAGTCTACCGGATGTACGTACAGTTTGGCGAATGTAACCGGAACCTTTCAGGACTTCCGGGGAGCGGCCAATCCCGCGTGCTAGACTCGCGAGACGTGCACTCGTGGGGCACGGCAGACGGGGATGCGGCTGCATTCAGCGCACAGGTCATTCCAGGAGGTTGGGTTCGATGGCGGAGGAGCGGCGGACAGTGGCGACGGCGGGAGCGCCGGCGGCAATTGGACCCTACACCCAGGGGATCATTGCCAACGGATTCCTCTTTACCGCGGGGCAGATTCCGCTTGACCCGGCGACCATGGATATCGTGCCCGGCGGCATCAGCGAGCAGACCGAGCGCGTGATGCAGAATCTGCAGGCCGTGCTGGAAGCAGCAGGAACGTCGTTCGACCGCGTGGTCAAGACGACCTGTTTCCTTTCCGACCTTACCAATTTCGCAGGCTTCAACGAAGTGTACGGACGCTACATCGGAGCGAATCCGCCGGGGCGAAGCACGGTGCAGGTTGCGGCGCTTCCGAAGGGATCTCTGGTCGAGGTTGAGTGCATCGCCCTCGTTTGATGCCGCGAACGTACGCAGGATCAGCCGGGTTGACGAAGAATCCATTGGTGGCGCGGCGACCGGAGCGGCCGGGCGTGCCTGGAGGGACGGGTCACGTGAACAACGTCGCTGCCCGCGGCATGGCACTGCTTGCATTGCTGGCGCTGATTCTGCCGATGATCGCCACCGTCGCGCTGGGGTCTCCCGTGGCGGCGAAAGGGAATCGGCCGAACTTCATCATCATCCAGACGGACGATCAGGACGTGGCCTCGATGCGCTACCTGCCTGCCGTCTCCCAGTTGGCCAAGGATGGCGTTACCTTCCGAAACTTCTTTGTCACGACGCCGATTTGCTGCCCGTCCCGGGTTTCGCTCCTGAGCGGGCAGTACGCCCACAACCACCGCGTGCTTTACAACTCTGCGCCGGGCGGAGGATTTCCGGAGTACCTCAAACGTCCGGTCGAGCGCAGCCATGTGGCGGCATGGATGCAGGACGCGGGATACCGCACCGGCTTTTTCGGCAAATTCCTGAACGGCTACCCGCAGGGCGCCGGGTTCACCTGGACTGGCAAGGGGTGGTCCGAGTGGTCCGCGCTGCTGTCCGGTCACTATTTCGATTTCGTGCTCAATGTGAACGGCACGAAGGTGCCCTATCTGGACGGGTTGGACAACTCCACCATCGCTCTCGGCAAGCGGGCGGGGACCATGGTCCGCGACAGCGCGAAAGTGGGTGAGCCCTTCTTCGTCTGGATTGCGCCTCAGGCATCGCACACGCCGCTCTACAGCGAGCCGCGGTTCCGGGGCAAGTTCACGGGGGTGGAGGCGCCGCGCACGCCCGATTATGCCGAGGCAGATGTCACCGACAAGCCGGAATGGGTCCGTGAATGGGGCGCGATGAGCTACGAACGGGGCGTGGCGATCGACGCCAACTATCGTGACCGGCTCGAGACCCTGATGTCCGTCGACGCCATGTTGGCCGATCTCCGGCAGACGCTGACGAAGACTGGACAGGCATCCAACACCTGGATCTTTTTCACATCGGATAACGGCTGGTTGGCTGGATCGCACAATGCCGAGGGCAAGCAGTCTGCCTATGATGCGTCGGCCAAGGTGCCGATGGTCGTCTTCGGCCCGGGGGTTCCCAAAGGGCGCTCGATTTACGATATCGCCCTCAACATCGACATTGCGCCAACGATCCTCGATCTGGCGGGCGTCAACATCCCGGTAACCGTGGATGGCCGCTCGTTCGCGCCATTCCTGCGCGGCCAACGCCCGGCGAGCTGGCGCAAATATGCGCTTTTCGAGTACTTCCGCAAACAGGGCGGCGACGAGGACGACGAGGCGGGAGATCGTTCGCTCAGCGTCATGTACGAGGATGAAGAAGCTGCCTGGGATTACGACCGCGACTATTTCTCGGTTCGGCCGAGTGGGCTTGGAGCGTTGCCACCTGCCTACCAGGCGATCCGTTCGCTCAGCTATCTCTACGTCCAGTACCCAAAAACCGGGGAACGCGAGTTCTACGATCTCGCCCATGACCCCGCGATGCTGTGCAACCTTCTCGGCGATTTGACCGATGCCGACTGCGTGAGGATGGGTGTTGGGCCCATATGGGCGCCGCTTGTGGTGAGATACCAGCGAATCGCCGATGTCATGGCCACCTGCAAAGGGCAGAACTGCCGCATCAACGAGGAACGGAAATAGCCGGAGCGGGACATCGATTCAGGCCTCGGCAACATGAGGGACGGCCACCTGGTCGTCCCTCGTGTCGTCTGCAACGAGGTCGAGATCGGCAGATCACTGGGGCGCCGTTCGCGAAAAAACGGCCCTCGCGGCATGCGCAGTCGCCGTGCATTCGCATCCAAACCAACCATGCACTGCGCCTGAGGTAGGCTCGAGTTGGCGCACGTCCGAATTGCAGCCCGGCCCGGCCATGACCGGGCATGCTCGGTTTGGCGCCATCCGAACAGTACGGGGGGCGAGCGGTGTCCCCTGAGGACTCTGGCGTGTGCCGGGTTTGCCGGCGGGCGTGCATCGTCTCATCGGTCG
>CAIPGK010000434.1 GCA_903864575.1 uncultured Chloroflexota bacterium | reverse complement strand
CTGGTAGTTCGCGTCCCACGCCATCCCCGGATCCCGCTGGGTGACGGCCCACGATCGCTCCTTGTCCTCGTCGAACCATATGAAGGCGCGGATTTCGGGATGGCGCTGCGGAATCTCCTCGAGAAAGGTGGTCCGAATCCAGTCGGCCTTGCGGTCCAGTTGCTGCCCGTCCTCGTGCGAAGCGACCTCTCCGATGATCACCGGCTTTCCGGGCGCGACCGAGCGGAGAATGCCCAGCGACGCCTCGAAGATGTCGCCGAAACTCTTCCACGCGCTGTTCGGGTCGCTATACCAGTTATACCCGTCGAGTCCGGTCCAATCGACGGCATCAGCGCCGGGATAGATCATCGAGAGCGGTGTCGCACCGGTGAAGTCGATATTCGGACACCAGACCCACGCGATGTTCTCCGTAGGGCCGCCGTACACCTCGCGGAAGATCCGCTGGATCCGCTTCCACGACCGGACGTACTGGCTGGCCTGTGTTTCATTTGGCGGATCGCCTGGTTGAGCGCCCCACTGTCCCGCCCACGGGTACCAGAAGCCGTTCGACTCGTGCCCCCAACGAAGCAGCACCGGCCCTCCGTAGCTCTTGAGACCCTCTGCCCAGCTGCGGATGTACCCGTCGTGGTCGCCCTTTAGCAGCTGGGTTGGCCGGTACCGCTCGTCCCATGCGTTCCACGGATTCCACGGCTCCCACGTGATCATCGGCACCGAGCCGGCATCTCGTACCAGTCCCAGCAGGGCCGGGTTGAAATCCTTCGTCGCATCCAACCCCCACGCCTGGTACCACATCACGATGCCGGGGGTCCTGCCGATGTTGTTGGTCAGCTTGCCGAGCAGCCCGAAATCGCCGGGAAGCAACGCAGCCGGATTCTGCGGCACGTCCGGGTGAAACACGCCCCACGCCCGGCCGACCTTCGGCGTCGGAACGGGCGGAGCTGGCGGCGGCCCCTTCACCTCGACTCGAGCGGTCTTGTTGACCTCCCAGATGCGAACGGAGAGACGATACGAGCCCGCCTGCAACCCGGTGGGGATGGTGACCCGGGTCCTGAAGCCGCCTTTCCTGTCCGTCGTCACGTTGGCGAGCCACTGCCCGGTGGCATCCCAGAAGATCGATCCGGTCGCCTTGGGCGGATAGCCT
Organism: uncultured Chloroflexota bacterium; assembly: GCA_903864575.1. Taxonomy (GTDB): domain Bacteria; phylum Chloroflexota; class Chloroflexia; order Thermomicrobiales; family UBA6265; genus CADCWF01. The sequence continues at coordinate 774 of CAIPGK010000434.1, read as the reverse complement.
TTGCCCGAAACCTTCACGGTGCGGCCGCTCTCGACAGTCTGCGGCGCGACCTGCACCCCGGCCTTTCCCGCAACCGCCGGCGGCGCGGCTTCGACGGACGCAGTCCCGGCGGCAGCAGCAAGCAACCCGTAGGCCGCTGCGCCGATGAGCGAACGGCGACTCACCGCCGCGATCGCGGCCGCGCGCGCCTCATCGGGCGCTCCAGCTGGGCTGTTCATCCTGTCGGTATCCCTCATGTCCACCCCCGGTTCGGCGGTGCATCCCGTACCCATGATGAACGGAAACGGGCAATTCCTGCCAGAGCGCGGTACGCTTCAAGTCTACCCCGCGCCACAGTGTTCGTACACTTATCGTCAGCGATTTGCGCTGCGCCGGAGGAGGCACGCCATGTGCGGCCGATACGTCATAGCTGGAACGACGGAACTCTCGGAACGGTTTCAGTTGCGGAACATCCCGTTCGATTGGTTCCCGACGTTCAACGCCGCCCCAAGCCAGCACCTGCCAGTGATCCTCGAGAACGCCGACGGAGACCGATACGCCCGGCTGATGCAGTGGGGGTTGCTGCCCCGTTGGCGACAGGAGGGCAAGCCCCCGATCGCCCCGATCAACGCGCGCGGTGAAACGCTCCTCGAAAAGCAGATGTTCCGGGGGTTGGTTCCGCGCCGCCGCTGCATCGTGCCTATCTCCGGGTTCTACGAATGGCAGGATGTCGGCGGGAAGAAGCAGCCCTTTTATATCACCGCGAAGGACGGTCAGGCGTGGGGACTTGCCGGG
>CAIPGK010000433.1 GCA_903864575.1 uncultured Chloroflexota bacterium | reverse complement strand
GAGCTCGATGAGATCGCTCTCGGCAACCACCAGCGGCGTCCTGATCGGCGAGTGACAGGAGATGGGCACGATGGCAAATCCATGCACGCCAGCATTGAGAATGGGCCCCCCGGCCGCCATGCAGTAGGCGGTGGTCCCATGTGGCGTGGAGACGATCATCCCATCTCCAGGATAGGTGTTGACGTAGTGGCCGCCCACGTAGAGTTCGATGTCTACCATGCGCGCTCCGCCGCGCACGACGACGTCGTTGATCGCCCAGCCGGCATCGCTCACGTCGCCGCCCCGGACGAGCGCCGCGGAGAGAGTGGCACCCTCCTCGATCTCATAGGTTCCATCGAAAAGCGATTCGAGCGCCCACTGCCAGTCCCGTTGCTCGACGAGCGCGAGGAACCCGACGTTGCCGAAGTTGATGCCCAACAGGGGAACGTCCGGGTAGGCGTTGGCTGCCCGCATCATCAATCCGTCGCCCCCAAGCACGACAATCGCGTCGACGGCAGCGACGCCCGGTTGCCCAATCTGATCCTCGGGCACGACGCCATATCCACGCTCACGAACCCAGGCAGTCACCTCGGCGCCAAGGTCCTTGGCTTCAGGTTTCGAATGCGCCGCAACGAGACCAATGGTTCTGATCGGCGGGTGTTCGGTCGTGATTCCGGGCCGCTGCCGTCCGTTTGTCATCGCTGTCAAGATGGTTGCCCCCGCCTTCGCCACGCTGGCCGCTCGATCATCCCCGTTCCGCATCGGCCGCCCACGGCGGCGTCAGATAGGTTTCCGTCGACCGGTCGCCGTGGTATCGGTACAGCTCCGCCGGCCTATGGCTGCCGTCGCGTCGTCGCTCGCCTGTCGCCTCGATTGGCGCTGCCGCCGCCACACGCCGGCGAAAATTGCGCTTGTCCACCGGGTGGCCAAGGATCGCTTCGTAGGCATCCTGAAGCTCGCGAAGCGTGAACATCGGCGGCAGGAGCCGGAAGGCGATGGTTGTGTAGCCAATCTTTGCCCGCAGCCGGAGCAGGGCGTAATCCAGCACCATCTGATCAGCTTCGGTCAGCGGCGGCTCGGCTACCAGACGCCACTCGCACCCACCGGCGTCAATCCCGGGGCCATCGGGCGCGACGAGCGCAAGGTAGGAGATTACAACGGTCCACGTGCGCTCGGAATCGACGCCAAGGGTATACAGCTGCTCGACGTACTGGTCGATGTGACCGGTGTCGTCCCGGAGAATTCTTCGCGCTTCAGCGTCGAGGTTGACCGTCGCCCGGGGAACGCCGCGCGGCAATCCGTAGCCTGATCCATGCCGCACCAGGGCCACACGCAATGCGCCATTCTCGACCGAGAACAGGGCAATGCGGATGTCAACAGCGGGGAATCCGGCTGGCCGGTCGGTCAACGCATCTGCTCCCGGCGCGTCGAGCATCGCGGATCCCTGATGCAAGCCGGAAACGTCCGTCTGGATCACCCGAGGCATCCTCCCGCGCACGTTCGGTTGTGAGTGTACGAGAGCGTCAACGCGGCGGCAATCACGGACCTTGCCGCGGTCGACCGGCGGAGAGTGAAACAGAGACCAGCAACCCGGCGATGATCCAGTTCGCCACGGTCGAGCTGCCGCCAAACGAAACGAACGGAAGGGTGAGCCCGGTTAGCGGGATCAGCCGAACCACGCCCCCGGCGATCAGGAGCGTCTGAATTGCCAGCCCCGCCGAAAGCCCGATGGCGAGCAACCGCTCGAATCCATCCGGAGCGGCCAGACCGATCGCGAAGCCGCGCCATGCGATGAGGAGCAGCAAGAGCAGCACGGCGACCGCGCCAGCCAGACCGAGTTCCTCTCCGACGGCGGACAGCACAAAGTCGGTATGGACGTCGGGGATCGCCTGAGGCATGCCCCGACCCAACCCGGCCCCGAACAGCCCACCGGCAGAGAGGGCATACTCGGACTGCACCTGCTGGAATCCGCTGGCCAGCGGATCGCGCCACGGATCGGTCCAGTTTTGAACCCTGACGCCCAGCCTCGGCGCGACCTGCCCTGCCACTGCGGCCAACCCGGCAAACCCGGCGAGTCCGATCCCCACGTAGGCCGCCGAGCCGGTAGCCGCGTACAGCATGGAGAGCGCAATGCCAAACAGGAGCAGCGACGTTCCCAGATCGTTCTGAAGCACGAGGGCCGCCACTGAAACCATGCCGATACCGGCGATCGGCAGCAGATGCGGGATGGGCGGGATGCGGAACCGTCTGTCATGCGGATCGATCGCGATCAGGTCTCGCCGCTCATCGAGGTAGCCCGCGAGCCACGCGACGAGCGTGATGCGAAGCAACTCGGATGGCTGCACCTGCACAGGCCCGATCCGCAGCCAGAGACGCGCGCCGCGGATGTCCTGGCCGAACAGGATTGTGAGCCCCAGCAATGCAAGGGTGAGCACGAGCCAGGTGTACTTGTAGCGACGCAACGTAACGGGACGCACCGCGAGCGCGATCGCAACGCATGCCGCCAACCCCGCGCCAATGGAAAGCAGGTGCCGGGTGAGAAGGTCGAAGGGGACATTCGGGTTGCTCGACAGTGGAGGCTCGAGCCGTGCGATGACGGTCG
>CAIPGK010000432.1 GCA_903864575.1 uncultured Chloroflexota bacterium | reverse complement strand
TGACGCCGAGATAGACGTCCGACTTGAAGAAGCGCTGGTAGTTCTCCAGCGTGTACTCCGGCAGGAGCTTGGTGCCCTCCTGCGTGAAGAAGCTGAAGTAGACGATCAGGGCGAGCGGGACGATCAGGAAGAGCAGCATCCACAGCATGCCCGGGGCCAGCAGCAGCCCGGTGCTCACCTTCGGCCGCGCCTGGATCCACGCGAACATCCTGTCCAGCGTGCTCGGCGTGCGGCCCGGAACCCGGTTCGCCGACGATTCCGGGATCGTGAGATTGCGCTCGGTCATCGGGATGCTCCTGCGCTGGCCGGGGCAGGGCCCGGGTCGTCGGCGGGAACGAAGCGGGCGTCATCCGCCGCCCAGGTCAGGGCTGCATCCTCCCCCGCGACGTGCTTCGCCAGTTCCTGCACGCTCAGGTGGCGCTCCATTTTCACGATCTCATCCCCCGCCTGCACGAGGTAGGTCATCATCGCCCCGGCGAACTCCTCGCCGATCAGCGTGCCGCTGATGCGGTCGCCGCTCTCCTCCGGCTTCGCGAAGCGCATCCGGTCCGTTCGGATGCAGAGCGCGCCCTCGGTCCCGGCCGCGGCCCCCTGCGCGTCGAGCCCGAAGGTCCCGAGGGCCGTCTCGATCGTGCCGCGCCCGGTGGCAGGGTCGACCGCGGCAAGGCGCCCCGGGATCAGGTTGTTGTTGCCCATGAAGCGGGCGACGAAGCGGGTCTTCGGCTGCCGGAAGACCTGGTGCGGCTTCCCCTCCTGGATCACCCGCCCGTGGCCGATGACGACCATCCGGTCCGCCATCGCCATCGCCTCGGCCTGGTTGCCGGTGACGTGGACGAAGGTGATCCCCAGCGACCGCTGCAGCCCCTTCAGTTCCGATTGCATCCGCACCCGGAGGTTGGCGTCGAGCGCGCCGAGCGGCTCGTCGAGCAGCAGCACGTCCGGCTGCACCACCAGCGCGCGGGCCAGCGCGACCCGCTGCCGCTGCCCGCCGGAGAGTTGATCGACCCGCCGCCCGCCCAGCCCGGTGAGCCCCACCACCTCGAGCATGTCGGTCGCCTTGCGGGCGCGCTCCTGCTTCGGCAGGTTCCGCATCTCCAGCCCGAACTCCACGTTCTGCTGGACCGTCATGTTGCGGAAGAGCGCGAAGTTCTGGACCACGATGGCGGTGTTGCGGAGGTAGGCGGGCACGCCATTCATCGAGCGCCCGAAAATCTCCACCGAGCCGCCGTCCGGTTGCTCGAACCCGGCGATGATCCGCAGCAGCGTCGTCTTGCCGCACCCGGAGGGGCCGACCACCGAGACGAACTCGCCCGGCGCGACGGTGAGATCGACGCCGTTCAGCACCGGATTGCCGTCATACCTGCGGACGATGTCCACGAGGTGCACGGCCGGGTTCTGGGATGCGGTTGCCGCGTGCGGCGGCGCCATCGTTGCCGTCATGTCGTCGTCCGATCCGTCTCTGCCTGAACGCGCGTTCCCGCCGCGGGCGCGCCGGGGATGCCGCGGGCGCGGCTCATCCCGCCAGCACCAGCGCGTCGCCCGAGGGCCAGCGCAGGCGCACCCGCTCGTTGAGCGTCGGCACGTGGCCGGTCATCGTCTCGTGCTGTTCGGTATGGAAGATCAGGTCCGGGGCGACCTGCACCGCGTAGGTGATGACCGACCCCACAAGCTCCTCGCCGATCAGGGTGCCCTCGATCGCGCAGTCGTACCCATCGCCCAGCGTGCTGTGGTCGAAGCGCATCCGGTCGGATCGAACGACGATGCTGGCCGGGCCCGCGGGCGATCCCGGCTTCACCGGAAAACTGCCGAGCGGGCCGTCGAGCCGCGGACTGGCGCCGGCGCTCACCGTGCCGTCGATCAGGTTGTTGTTGCCGATGAACTGCGCGGTGAAGCGGGTGGCGGGGCGGGTAAAGATCTCCGCCGGGCTGCCGATCTGCTCGATCCTGCCGTTGCTCATCACCACGATGGTGTCCGCCATCGCCATCGCCTCGCTCTGGGCGTGGGTGACGAAGATGAAGGTGATGCCCAGCTGCTTCTGGATGCGCTTCAGTTCAGACTGCATCCGCGAGCGCAGGTTGGCGTCCAGCGCGCCGAGCGGTTCGTCCAGCAGGAGCACGTCGGGCTCCACGACCACCGACCGGGCCACCGCCACGCGCTGCCGCTGCCCGCCGGACAGCTGATCGACCTTTCGGGTGGCAACGTCGTCGAGCCCCATCAATTCGAGGATGCGGTCAACCTTCTGCGCGCGCGCGGCCTTGTCCAGCCCGCGCAACTTGAGGCCGTAACCGACGTTCTCCGCCACGTTCATGTGGGGAAAGAGGGCGTAGGACTGGAAGACCATGCCGGTGCTGCGGCGCTCGGGGGGAACCCCGTTCACGCGGGCGCCGGCGATGGTGATGTCGCCGCGGGTCGGCTCCTCGAAGCCGCCGATCATCTTGAGGGTGGTCGTCTTGCCGCAGCCGGAGGGGCCGAGAAAGGCGACGAACTCCCCCTTGCCGACGGTCAGGGAAAAGTCGTCGACCGCGACGGTTCCGTCGCCGTAGACCTTGGCCACGCGGTCGAGCACGACATCCGGGGCGCCCTGGGTCATCGAATCGCTGCCTTGCGGTGGTGCGCCGGGACCGGGGAGCGCATTCCCCCCGGCCCCGGCGCGATCGATGGTCCGCGAACAGACCGGGATCCTACGCGTTCAGGAACTCGTCCCAGCGCTCGATCAGGTAGTCGTAGTTGTCCGGCCACTGGTGCCAGACGCCGATGGCGGCGGAGCGGTCCGCGAGGGAGCCGCCGTCGCGGAGGTCGCCCTCCTTGATGCCGCGGTCCTCGGCGCCGACCCACGGCTTGCCTTCATACCAGAAGCCGTACTTGTCGGCGTCCATCGCTTCCTGGATGGTGGTCACCGGCGAGTAGTAGCCCTGCTCCGAGACGGTGATCGCCGGCGGGCCGGAGAGCCAGTAGTTGGCGTAGGCCACGGCGGCGTCGTAGTTCGGAGACTCCTGGATGGCGCAGATGCCGATGGCCCAGGCGCGGTAGCCCTCGACCGGAACGGCGTACTTGCACTCGACGCCCTGCGCCTTGACCGCCATCACGGCCGGCTGCCACGCGTCGGCGACGACGACCTCCTTGGAGGCCATCAGGTTGACGAGCTCGCCGAAGTCGCCCCAGAGGGAGCGGAACTGGCCGCCCTGCTTCTTCTCGATGACCCACTTGATCGCTTCGTCGACCTCGGCATCGCTGAGGTTGCCGGGGTTCTTGACCTCGCTCAGGCCGAGGGTGTTCATCGCCATCGCGATCTGCGGCATGGAGATGAGGGGGTCGACGTTCAGCGCCGCCTTGCCCTTGAACTTGTCATCGAAGATCGAGACCCAGGTGTTGGCGGCCTCGTCCTCGACGAACTCCGGCAGGTAGCCGACGGAGTCGAAGTTGAAGACGGTCGGAACCATCAGCAGGTTGGTCCGGGTCTCGTCCTCGTAGATCTGGCGGGAGATGTCCGTCCGGCCCTCGCCGAAGCGCTCCGGGTCCGGGGTGTTGAAGAGATCGCGGGCGAACTTCCAGTTGGCGATGGAATCCGCCGGGATCGGCTTCACCACGCCCGCGTCGACCACCTGCGGCACGCGCTCGCCGATGATCTCGTACACATCGAACTCAGCGCCCTTGCCGGTGATGACCTTCGGCGTGGCGTCCGGGTAGATGGCCGCGGTGCCGGTCGTGCCCTTCACGCCGCTCTTGGCCTTGAAGTCCTCGAGGATGCGGTCCTGCACCGTCACCGAGAGACCGATGGTGCGCAGTTCCTGCCCGCTGAGGTCGACATCCTGCGCGCCGACCGTGGTCGGGAGGAAGCGGCCGTCGATCATTCCCACTGCCATGCCCGCGCCCGCGACCTGCATCAGTCGCCGGCGGGAGAGCGAGAACCCGTGAGTACGAGCCATCGTTTTCTCCTTCGTCCGATTCCACTTTCGTTGCGCGGTCAGTTCCGCGCCCCGCCGTTGCACGTCTCCGTGCTCCCGTTCGACCGGGGAACCTCCCCGCCCGTGCCGGTTCTGTATGGAAGCTCCCCGCGCCCTGCTCCCCGTCCTACTGGACGAGAGAGGCGAAGACCGGAGACAGATCCCCAAGCGTGATCCCGCCGTCCGCGAGGATCGTCTGCCCGGTGACGTATCGCGCCTCATCCGAGGCCAGAAACATGATCACCGCCGCGATGTCGTCCGGTTGCCCGACGCGCCGCAACGGTATGTAAGGTTCGCACAGCTTCAGGCCATCCGGCCCCACCGAATGCTCGCGGGAGAGCGCCTGCGCCGTCCAGATGAACCCCGGCGCAACGGCGTTCACGCGAACCCCCTTCGGCCCGAACTCCATCGCCAGACCGCGGGTCAATCCCTCGATCGCAGCCTTCGACGCGTTGTAGTGGACATGTTCGTTCCAGCCCCACCAGCCTCCCATCAGCGACGAGAGGTTGACGATCGCCCCGCCTCCCCGCGCGGTCATCCCGGAGATGACGGCCTTGCAGCCGTTGATCGTGCCGCCCAGGTTGACGTCGATGGTGCGCCGCCACTCTGCCTCGGTGAGGTCGCCGAACGCCCGCTTTTTCGCGATTCCGGCGTTGTTCACGAGAATGTCGATCGGCCCGATGCTCGCCTCGGCCGCGGCGACCGCGGCCGTCACACCCGCCGCATCGGCCACGTCGCAAACGAAGGCCTCGGCGCGCGCGCCCTCGCCGCGCAGCAGGTCCACCGTTTCGGCGAGGTCATCCGTCGTGATGTCCGCCGCCGCGATGCGCGCCCCCTCGCGGGCGAACGCGAGCGCGGTCGCCCGCCCGATGCCCGAGACGGACCCCGCGCCGGTCAGGAAGACGGTCTTGCCATCGAATCTGCCCATGCAGCACCCCAGCGGTGTGGTCGCGCCCCCGGTGACGGGAGGGAACGCGAGCCGGTTCAGCGCGTGCGGCGCGTTCCTGACGCGCCTCGGGAAAACGTGATATCACTCCGTGAACGATTTCACATGCGTATTGTCCCGCCGCGTCGGGTTCTGTCAACTCTGCGTTGTATCCATATGCACAGCCTGGGTGGCGCTGCAGGTCGCGGCGAGTGGGCCTTCACGACGTCGCATTGGCCATGCCCGATGCGTGCCGCTGGTGCTGGCTCGCCCCGCCGCTCCCCGCGATCCGCCCCCGCGTGGCGGCGGCTGGCCCGGCCATCGCCTCTGTGGCGTTCGTCGCCCCCCCGCCGGCCGATGTATCAAACCCGCCCCGTCCGCCTCTGGTAGGGCAATCGGGGAGCGTGTCGACGGTCCGGGGGTGACTCCCCTCTCTCCCCCGGGCCGCGCGCTCCCCGCATAGCCCTATCCCGTTTCCGTTACGAGGCGTGCCGTCCCTGCGGCACGTCTCGTGCTTTTTCCGTCATGCGCCCGGCTCGATAGCGAATCGTCCGCCGCGCGCGCTCGACGACGAGGAGACCTGCCATGGACACCGCCCGCTTCGACGATCTCGCCCGCAGCCTCTCCCGCCGATGGAACCGGCGCGGGGCCCTGCGCCTGCTTGGAACTGGCGCCGGAGCCGCGGTGGGGGCGCTCGCCGCCGCCAGCCCCGCCGCCGCGAAGGCGACCAACCTCTGCAAGAAGACCTGCGACTCCACCCGCGCCGGCTGCCGCGGCATCTGCGCGCAGGAGCGCGACACCTGCGACGACGTCGAGACCTCCTGCTTCGCCGGCTGCGATCCCGCCGATCAGGCCTGCCTCGACGCCTGCAACGCGCAGTGCGAAACCTGCGCAGACGCGGCCACGGCCTGCTCTTCCACCTGCCAGCAGAGCCGCAAGCGCTGCCAGTCCGCCTGCCGCGCCTGCATCGCCGGGTGCGACGACGCCCGGATCGCCTGCTTCGCTGCCTGTGACCCATCCGACTCCACCTGCAAGAAGGCGTGCAACACCCGGCGCGACGCCTGCCGGAATGGCTGCGCCTGACGCACCCGGCCCGCGCCGCTCGCCATGTGCTGCACAACCGCTCGTGGAGCGGCGCCTCCGGGATGACCGGTTGCCGGCGAATAGTGGACAATCCCGCAGGCTATGTGCCCGTGTGGTGTGTTCCCTTCGGGGCAAAGGAGTCTCGCGCATGCAATCGACGACCTTCGACTCGCTCGCCCGCATGGCCGGCCGTGGCCAGGCGCGCGGCCTGCTCGCTGCCGTTCCCGGCGTGCTCGGCCGTGGCGCGACCCGGCGGCAGGGCATTGCCACCGCGCTTGGCGCGGTCGCCGGCGCCGCTGGCCTGCGCGCTCGCGGAGCCGCCGCCGAAACCACGACCGGGTCCTTCCCAGCCTGGCGGCCCGCGTCCGTTCCCCCGTCCGTCTGCGACATCTCCGAGGTCCGCGACCTGCAGACCCTCGCTCCCGGCACCCTGATCGCCTCCCAGGAGATCACCCCCGAGAACAACCCCGCAATCCCCGCCGGCGCGCGCATCTGGCAGGTCCGCTACGTTTCCACCGGTCGCGACAACACCGAGCGCACCCTCGTCTGCGGCATCGTCGCCGCCCCCTCCGACCCGGCGAAGCTCGACATGATCGAGGTCGATGGCGAGCCAGCCGCCCGCATGATCGCCTGGACTCACGGCACCCTCGGCATCACCCAGCGCTGCCAGCCCAGCCACCAGCCCGATCTCGCCATCTGGGGCCCGCCCCCGTATGGCATCGCCGGTGTCGGCTGGGGCGTTCCCGGTGGGGCAAGCAAGCGCGTCTACCAGGGTCCCCCCGAAAGCGGCATGCTCGCCTCCATGCTCGACCGCGGCTGGATCGTCACCGCCACCGACTACCAGGACGAGACCTCCCCCGGCGCAGGCTACCAGCCCTTCGTCATCGGCAAGATTGCCGCCGCCAACGCCCTCGACAACTTCCGCGCCGCCCACGCCCTGCTCGCCTCCGTCTACGGCGCGCCGCCCGCCTCCCGCTACGACATCACCGTCTGGGGCCACTCCCAGGGCGGCCACACCGCCATGTGGACCGGCCAGATCGCCGAGACCTACTTCGCCGCCACCGCGGCCCCGAACGGTCCCCGCTTCCGCCTCCGCGGCGTCGCCCTCGAGGCCGCCGCCAGCAACCTCCTCACCGATCCCGAGCGCGAGGACCCCTCCCTCATGGGCTTCGGCATGTTCGACTGGATCGCCGACATGCAGCCCACCTTGTCCAGCATCCCCGTGCCCATCCCCGCTGCCCCGATGTTCGTCTCCTACGTCGCCAAGTCCTGGCAGCACTGGGCAGGCACCGGTTCGCCCGACCCCGCCGCCATGCCCGCCTTTCCCGATGTCGGCCCCCTCGATCCGTCGGCCATGATCACCCCCGCCGGCCTCATCGCCGTCGACCGCATGACCGAGTTCGGCGGCCGCTGCTGGGCCGACGGCGCAGCCGTCGCCGACGTCGCCCTGCCCTTCGTCGACACCCCCTACCTCCAGCCCCGTTTCGCCGACGGCCAGCAGGTCGGCGATCTCCGCCACGGCAGCTTCGACGTCACCTGCGCCAGCGCAGACGCGACCGCCGACCCCGCCGTCGCCGCCTGGTGCGCCTGGATCCGCTACCAGAACCCCGGCCCCCTCGGCGCACACGACCTGCCCAAGATCCCCATGCAGGACGGCGAATTCGTTCCCCTGCTCATCACCCACGGGGCTGGCGACGCCATCGTCCACTGCGTCACCACCACCCCCGGCCCGGACGGCCTGCCCGATCCGCGGGACTGCGTCTCCGTCCGCCTCTACAACACCCTCGTCTCCGAGTATTGCCCGGACGGCGCGGCCAGGGGCGCGTTGCAGCTCTCCATCTGGAACCCGGTCGAGGGCATCACCGAGGCCAACCACTCCGACATCACCGGCCTCGCCGCGGCGAAGCCCGAAACCGCCCCGGACGCCCTCCAGTTCGACGGCTCGCCCCTGGAACAGTTCCTCACCAACGCCTTCGCGGGCGCGATCGAACCGGGCTGCTCCTCCGGAACCGTCACGCAACCGGCGGGCTGATCCGGCGCGGCATCGGCCAGCTAGCAGTCACCAGCCAGCAGTCAGGCGGCCCCGCCATCGCGCCGGGGCCGCTCCCGTTTCCGGGGCAGGCCGGGCCTTCTCCGCACTCACCGGTTCTGGGGAACATGCCCTGTTCGTACATCGTGAAAACTGGTAGTCTCCAGCACGCATGCGATGGAGCGACGCGAGTGGACAGTGATCATCATTTGGAGGAGTGGCCGGATGGACCAGCAACGGTTCGACGCCGCGTTGCGGGCATTGAATGCGGGAGCCACCCGGCGGCGCGGCTTCGCCTCGGCGCTCGGGGTCATCCTGGCCGGCGCGAACTTCGGCGCGGCGACGGGCAGGCCCCGGAAGCCGGGTCGCGGCATCGCAGAACCGAAGGGGCCTTGCGGCGACGGCTCGGCCGCGGCAAACCGCTGCACGAAGGACAACGACTGCTGCACCCGGCGATGCAACGCGCGCATCCGGCGATGCCGGTGCATCCAGCGCGGGGATGCCTGCGGCGCCACCAGGAACTGTTGCAATTCACTGGTGTGCACGAATGGCGTCTGCGCCCACCCCGCGCCGGTCGGACCGACCTGTGGTCCCGAAACATGCGCCGGCGGCTGTTGCGACGGCTCGACCTGCAAGGCGTCCTCGGCCGAAAGCTGCGGCGCCAGCGGCGTGGCCTGCGCGGTCTGTTCGGGGGCGGCGCCAATCTGCGCCAATGGCGCCTGCGCGGAGTGCGCCTCCTCCAGCGACTGCGTCGTCACCAGCGATACGTGCAGCAACGGCGTCTGCCGTTGCGGCAGCACCGGCCCTTGCGGAGGTGGATTGGTGTGTGTCGGTAGTATTTGTCAGCCATGACGCTTGGAGCGGTTGCCAAAACGTCCGTCATCCCGACGAAGGAGGGATCTCGTGGATCCGGGCGTGCCCTACAGATCCTCGGGATGAGGGCCGCCATCGTGCAGGAAAGCCATTCTCCGTCCGCAGCGGGCGAAGGGTTCGGGATGGGGCCCCGCGCCCGCTTACCCCACCCGCACGGCGATCATCCGCGCGCAGTCGATCGCCGGCATCCGCCCGCTGTCGACCTCCAGGTCGTACCGGACCCCCCGATGCACCATGTCGGCCTGTGACGCGGCCATCCCCGGCACGCGGTCCCCCCGCGCGATCTCCCGCCCCGCCGCGATCGCCCTCTCGCACCGCACCCCCACCCAGAGCACCTCGATGCTCGCGAAATGGAGCCGCATCCGCGCCTGCGATGTCCCGCCGCTCAGGAACACGTCGTCCACGATCACCCGCGCGCCGGCCCGGACCATCGCCGCGATCCCCGTCAGCCAGGCCGCCTCCATCGCGATGAACCCCTCCCCCACCGACACCTCCCCCTGCCCGCCGAAGGCGACCCCCGCGCCGGAGTCCGTCAGCGAGGGCGGCAGGGCTTCCACCAGATCGTCCACCCCGAGGCGCAGCCACGGATCAGGCAGGATCGCCTGCAGGCAGTGGGCGATGGCGGTCTTGCCGGAACTCGAGCCGCCGTTGAGCACGATGATGCGCGTCGTCACCTGGGCGTCATCCTTCCTGTCGGGGCATCCGGGGGGATCCGGAATGCCTCGGGCATCCCGTGCGGGAGCGCGTGCGGCAAGCATAGCAAGCGCTCGTGCGCGGCTCGCGGCGCCGGGAATGCGGGCCGGGTGCGCATCGTGGCGCGTCGCATCACGCGGTACGACACGGGAGCCAACGGGGTTTCGATCCGGACGCTGATCGGACCCACTGGGCGCCCGCATCGCCCGATGGTTCCCCGGCGGCCGCTGCATGGCCCGCGGCCCATGCTCCGACGGAGCCGCCGGCGTTCCGGACTCAGCCCCGGGCGCAGCCATGCCTGCCCCCATCCTCATGAGGCGCTCCGGAAGTCCATGCGTCGGGTTGGGGAGTGTCGTCAACGATTCCCGTATGCTTTACTGCCGCGTATTCCTGTTCCACACGAGCAGAAAAAGTCGTACTATCAGAAACTTGGCCATGCCGGTCCTGGCCGTGGCGCGTCCCGGGAGAATCCATATGGCGCGAGACATCATCACCGGGTTGACCAATGCCCTGGGCGCCGGGCTCGACCGCCGCCGCAGCCTGCGCGCCGCCGCCCATGCCGCCGCGCTCGCCGCGGCCACCTCAGCTGCCTCGGTGGCCGCGAAACCGCGCGGACGCAAAGCCGACGGAGCCGCGGCTGACCGCGATCGCGACGCCTCCTCCCGCGACCATGCGAACGCGAATGCCGATCACCCCGCCAACCGCCGCCCTTCCGGCGGCCCCGGCGTCCAGGGACCCTGTGGCGACGGCTCGAAGCAGGCCAATGCCTGCTCGAAGAACGCCGACTGCTGCACCAACTACTGCTCCAGTTCCGGCCGCTGCCGTTGCCGCACCAGTGGCGACGTCTGCACCAGTTCCGCCAATTGCTGCAACAGCCTCACCTGCACCGGCGGCATCTGCGCCGCATCCGGCTCCACGGCGCGCACCGGCCCGACCGGTCCCGTCGGCCCCGTCGGCCCCACCGGCCCCGCGGGCGGCGGATCGGGCACGGGCGCGGACACTGGTCCTTCCGGAGCGCAGGGCGATCCGGGGCCGACCGGTCCCACCGGCTCCGCAGGCGCAGACTCCGTTGTCACCGGCCCCACCGGCCCGGCCGGCGCTCCCGGCGGCGGAACGGGCGGCGGCGCGACAGGCGATACCGGCCCCACCGGGAACACCGGCTCGACTGGCCCGACTGGCCCGACTGGCCTCACCGGGAACACCGGCCCCACCGGGAACAAAGGTGCAACCGGTCCCACGGGTGCTGACTCCGTCGTCACCGGCCCCACCGGCCCGGCCGGCGCTCCCGGCAGCGGCACCGGCGGCGGCGCGACAGGTGATACCGGCCCCACCGGTTCTCAAGGCGAAACCGGCGAAACCGGCGAAACCGGCGCAACCGGCCCGACCGGAGCAGCCTCCACGGTCACCGGCCCCACCGGCAGCACCGGGGCCACCGGCCCGGCCGCCAGCGGCGCCGCGGCAAGTTCCCCGACCGGCGGCGTCCAGTTCAACCAGGGTGGCTCGTTCGGCGCGACCGGCGCGTTTCTCTACGAGTACGCGAGCACGGGAAACCTTGGCGTCGGCATGACCGGCGCGACCGGTCCGTCCGCGCGGCTCCACGTGATGGGCGGGGCGCCCACGGCTCCGGTGCAGATCCTCCAGGCGGCCTCCGGCCAGACCGGACCGGTGATGGTCGCGCAGAAAAGCGACGGCTCCGAACTGTTCCGGCTGGACGCCGATTCCAGGACCAACATCTTCCTCGGCTTCGAGGCTGGCAAGGTCAACACGGTCAGCGGCGTCGTCGGATTCGGCGACAAGGATGGAATCATCTCGGCCGTCGCCCAGGGGGCCTACAACACGGCGATCGGCAGCAGCACCCTCGCCGCCAACACGACGGGCGCGTTCAACACCGCCGTCGGCGCATCCGCGCTCACCGCCAACACCACCGGCGCCTCCAATATCGCCATCGGCTCATCCGCGCTCGCCGCGAACACCACCGGCCCCTACAACACCGCCGTCGGCCACAGCGCCCTCGCCGCCAATGTCACCGGCCCCGCCAACACGGCTGTCGGCTTCCAGGCCCTCGCCGCCAATATCGGCGCAACCGGCAATGCCGCCGTTGGCTACCAGGCGCTCGCCGTCAACACCTCCGGAACCTACAACGCGGCTCTCGGCTTCAGGGCGCTCACCGCCAACACCACGGCCGGC
>CAIPGK010000431.1 GCA_903864575.1 uncultured Chloroflexota bacterium | reverse complement strand
ATGCGGTCGGTGAGCAGGGTCAAGGCACCGTCGCAGCCGTGGAGGAGTTTTGCCAGTTCCTCAGGGCTTGGCGGCAACTCCTGCTCCCAGAGTCGCATGTCCGTCGCTTCCCGGACAATCCGCAATCCGGCTTCGGGAATGCGACGAGTGACGGCTACAACGGGTCGGGACCTGGACATGACACAGCCTCCTTGCTGCGGAGAAACCCGTGCGGAGCAATCCGCGCGGGAAGTCGATGAGGTGGATTGTCGCCGATCCTCTCCGTAAGCGGGTATCAGTTCGTCTCCAACTCCTGCTCCTGCTCGCGGCTTGAGCCGCGCATGGCAAGGGCCTCGTCGAAGAGGTATTCGGCAGCGTCGGCGGCATCGTCCTCGCCGAGCTCTCGAAGGGCGAAACGAAGCACGTCGTAGGGTCCTTCGAACCGGCCGCGAGGATTGGTGAACCCGAGCCGATGGAAGGAATCGCCGATGCCTTCAACGGAGCCGAGCGCGCAGGACATTCTCGCCCAGGCGATGGCACGACGCATCTCGCCCTTGCGGAAGCAGGCCCAGGAAGCGAGCCATGGAAGTTCCGCCACCCCTGGATGGCGCACCAGACCATTTGCGCAGGACTGGATCGCGGCGTCGAGATCACCGAGCGCGATCTGGCACTCTGCGGCCCGGTACATCGACCAGGCAGACTCTTCATCCCAACCATTGAGGTCCCAGCATGCCTGGAACTGCTCGACCGCCTCTTGCAGCCTCCCGGCGTTCTGGAGGGAATCTGCGAGGTAATACCGCCAACGGGGATCGTCCGGGTGATCGACGACGTGCCGGGAGAGGATGGAAATGTCCCGATCGAACTTGCGCTGGTAATCCTCCTCGGTTTTCGGCTCCTCCCGGAAGTGACCCGACGGCGCATCGAGCACCAGGACATCGCCCATGAACGCCTCGTGGGTTGGGCCGCTGAACCCGCCGCGCGCCGGGAGTCGGAAGAAGCGTTCCTTGCCGTAGCTTCCATCCTGGTATCGCAAATGGATCAGGCCCGCTTCCGTCTCTTCGAGGAAGGTGCGAAGCACCTCGGGCTCGACAGAGAGCCGTTCATCGGTATCCAACGTCACCGACCAGTCGGCGCCGGTCTGGGTGGCCGCAATCAGCGCGAAATTGCGGGCGTCAGAGAAAGAGTCATTCCACGGGAACGACCGCACCTGAAGCTTGTCGCCGGCGATTTGGCGCGCAACTTCGATCGTGTCGTCGGTGATCCCGGTGTCGATCAGCACGCAGGCATCGACCCAGTCGACAACGGACCTGAGCGCGTCCCCGATGTGATCTCTGCTGTTTCCGCTGATTGTGGTGGACACGATGCGGACTGGCCGCCGGAGTGGGGTATACGTGGTGGCGCGAGCCGCCTGATTTCCATGTGTCAGCCCATCGACGTGACCGAGTGGTCCTCCGGTCGCGACTGAGTCCGGCTCGACAGCAGAGCTGGGCTGTTCCGGGGCCGAGAACGACGCGCCGGGTTCAGCGGCGAGGGCGACCAACAGGCCCGCATCGCTCGGCGAGGGCGCCCAGGTCGCGAACGTGGGCACGGTGTCGGTGGGGAGTTCCTCCAACACATCGGCCGCCGGGTCCGCGGAGACGACGCTGGTGACTGCATCACCTTCGGAGTCAGCAGGTCGCTGGTCCGCGGGGACCTGGTCGCCATCAGCATCGGTGGCGATCTCAGCCGCAGCAGCGAGCAGGGGACCGAGATCGAACGTCTCGAGATCGATCGCCGGCCTGAGCAGGGCAACGACCTCCGGCTCATCCATGATCGCCAACCGGGCGGAGGAATCATCCGAGCCGAAACTTGCGACCAGTTGGCCGTCGATGGCTGCGAGACCCGTGCAGTATTCGATCCCGTGACGCTCGAAATGGAATTGTTCTGAAAAGTAGACCGGATTCAGCGTCGCGTTGAACCAGACAAACCGGTGAGGATAGCTCCGGGTCCCATCTTCGAATGTGATCGACTCGTGGATCACCGAGAGCCAACCGTCGCCAAGGCGGACAAGCTGAGAGCCGCCGCGTGCCGCCGAGAGGGCAGCAGGCGCTTCCGACTCACCGGCAATGCTGACGCCTTCCGAAACCGGATCGAACTGGACGACTGCCAACGGGGAGACGGAATAGATGAACATCAGCGAGCCGTTGAACTCCACTGGCATCCAATTCTTTTCGTGATACCCCGAAGCCGGATTGCTTAGCGGCCAGAGTCCATCGAATCCTTCGTCCCCGACGTGCAGCAGCACCTGCTGGCAGATGCCCGCGGGGTTAAGATCGCGGGCTGTAGCTGACGCAAACCAGCCGATTCCCCATTTGAAAAGCCTGCAATCCTCGAACCCGCGGACGGGGAATTCGTTGCGGGACGCGTCGGCGATGGAGTCCGCGAGTGGACGCACTGACGTGATGCGGAGGTCGTCGCCCAACTCCGCGAGGTAGTTTCGGGTCCGGACGGGACCGCCATCGACGGTGAGATATTCGCCATTTTCGACCCGGTAGTTTGACGAGCGGACGATCATCCGAACTTCGCCATCAGCCGAGGCAATGGACGGGTTGAAACAGGTCCAACCGGGTTCGACCGCGATCGAGACATCCTCGAACCGGGTTGACGGAGCGAGTTGGTTCAACGAGCGGGAGTAGAACACCTGGTTACGGCGCGTCAGGTCACGATCCTGGTCGGAGAGATCAGGGTGGCTCAGGATCCATTCACAGGCCTGACGTCCCTCATCGAAGCGCCCGGCCCAGTAGGCCTGAACCGTCAGATCGAGCACCTGCTGCCGCGATTCCCCGCTCATTCGCGTTCACCTCGGTTCGGCGCGACGAAGAGCGCCAAAGGTCCAGTACAGTCGGATAATTCGCCGATGCTATCACGCTCTGGTCAAACCCTACCGGGTGGTCGTAGGTCGCGGTAACAACACGTCCGACTTGCTGGAATCCCGACGGGGCGAGTATGATTTGGGTGCGCTAACGAGACTCATTCGCAATAAGGAATCGACGTGACGGGAACGTTTCGCAACACAGTGCAGCGCACGGAGGTTCTGGATGTCGTTCTTTCGAGCGACGGACACCTTACCGCTGGGGAAATCTTCGAGCGGGTTCGGAGGGTCGATCCGAAAATCGCGTACGGAACGGTGTACCGAACGTTGCATCTCCTTGCGGAGCGAGGTCTTATCGCCGAACT
>CAIPGK010000430.1 GCA_903864575.1 uncultured Chloroflexota bacterium | reverse complement strand
CTTTGCGCTGGGCGATAGCGCCAGTAAACGAGCCTTTTTCGTGTCCAAAGAGCTCGCTTTCCAGCAGCGTCTCCGGCAACGCCGCACAGTTGACCTTTACCAGCGGGCCGTTTCGATAGGACGAGGAGCGGTGGAGAACCGTCGCCACCAACTCCTTGCCGGTCCCGGTTTCGCCAGTAATCAGCACGGTCGCATCCGAGCGTGCAACCCGGCCGATGGTTTTGTAGACATCCTGCATGGCAGGGCTATTGCCGATGATGATCTCGTTCGGGTCGCGGTCGCCGAGGCGTGTGGAGAGGTGCTGGACCTGATCCGCCAGCGAGGACCGCTCGAAGAACCGCTCAACGGTGACCAGCACGTCGTCGAGGTCGAAGGGCTTGGTGATGTAGTCGTAGGCGCCGTACTGCATCGCATCGATCGCGATGTTGGATGCGCCAAATGCGGTCATCATGATGACCGGCAGTTGGCCCGCGACATCCCGGCTGGCGCTCGCGAGTTCGCGGAGCACCTCCAGCCCGGAGCGATCCGGCATTCTGACATCCATCAGCACGAGGTCCGGGCGCGCGCCGTTCTGGCGATGCATGGCATCCATGACGCCAGCTCCGCTTTCGGCCTCCTCGACATCGTAGCCCTCACCCTCGAGGAAGTCCCGGAGGATCGACCGGATCGCGGCGTCGTCGTCGGCAACAAGGGTTTTGGGCATGGCTCCTGCGAACCTTCCATCGTGACCGGCGCGACGCGCCAGCGACCATGAACTGCGACATCCGTCTCGACTCATTTCGCTTCGGACTATAGAAGGCGAGCATGAAGAGAAGGTGAAATTGTGGCGATTTCAGCCAATGAGCGCGCGCTCGGGTAGATCGCGCAGGAGCAAACGTTCCGCTTGCCCGATCCTCCTATACTCCCCACGTGTTCGAGCGTGGCCAGGTAGAGCGGAGGCGGGCTGTGACGGCGGTGCGGCGAATCGTGCTGGTCGGGGTGAGCGGGGTGGGAAAATCCACCTGCGGCAAGCTGGCGGCCAGCCTGCTTGGCTGGGAGGCCGTTGACACCGACGCCGAGCTGGAGCGCGAGGCCGGGATGTCGATCCCGGAGATGTTTCGCACCGCCGGGGAACCGGCGTTTCGGTCAGTGGAGCGGGAGCACCTGCGGCGCGCGTTGACCCGCGATGGCGTCGTCATCGCCACTGGCGGCGGCGCGGTGATCGACCCTGCGGTATGGGAACCAACGCTGCTGAGGAAACCGGGCACGCTGGTCGTCTCGCTCGACGCCGATCCGGCGACGAGCATCGACCGCATGATCGCGCAGGCCGCTGCCGAGGGATCGGCAACCGTTCGTCCGCTCCTCGAGGGAGAGGATCCGCTGGGACGGCTTCGGGCGATGAAGGCCGAGCGGCAGCATGCCTATGACCGTGCGGATATCGCCATCGTGGCTGACGGGGCGACTCCGCAAACGATAGCGGAGGAGATCGCGCGGCTCGCGACAGGTCCTGCATCCGGAGCGGATGTGGTGTTGCATACCGCCTCGGGGGAGTCGCGGATTCTGGTGGAGCCGGGCGCGCTTGGTTTGCTTGGAGAACGGATCGCGGCACGGTGGCCACGGTGCCGGCGGGTGTGGGTCATCTCCGACGCCTCGGTCGCGGCGCTGCACGGGGAGGCGGCACTGGCCTCGCTGGCATCCGCTGGTCTCGATGGCAGGCTCCACGCCGTCGCAGCCGGCGAGGGGAGCAAGAGCGTCGCTGGCATGTCCGAATTGTGGGATTGGATGCTCGGCGGGGGTATCGAGCGGGCCGATGTCGTGGTCGCGCTTGGCGGCGGCGTTGTCGGAGACCTTGCCGGTTTCGCGGCAGCGACGACCCTGCGCGGGGTTGGGCTGGTCCAGGTTCCAACCACACTTCTGGCGACCGTGGACAGCAGCGTCGGCGGCAAGACCGGCATCAACCATCCGGCGGGGAAAAATCTCATCGGCGCGTTCTACCAGCCGCCGCTGGTGTTGATCGACCCGTCGTTGCTTCGCACGATGCCGCCGCGGGAGTTGCGGTCCGGCTGGGCCGAGATCGTGAAGCATGCGGTGATCCAGCGTTCGACGCCGGGAGGAGAACGCGGCGATCTGGCGGCCTTTCTCGGGATCAACGCCGATCGGTTGCTTGCCATATCCGAACCGGCGCTTTCCTACATGATCCGCCGGAATGTCGCGCTGAAAGCCTCGGTCGTGGAAGCGGACGAACGGGAGTCCGGTATCCGCGCCTATCTGAATTTCGGTCATACCCTCGGCCACGCGATCGAGGCATCCGACTATTCGCTGCTGCACGGCGAGGCAGTCGCGCTTGGAATGCGGTCGGCGGCCCGGATCGGCGAGGGGGCGGGCACGTGCGATCCGGCAACCGTCGCCGCCATCGACGGATTGATCGACCGCTACGGGTTGCCGAAGGATCATGCGATCGATCCGGCGCGCGCGTTGCCGTTGATGACCAGCGACAAGAAGCGCAGCGCGGGCAGACAGCGCTGGGTGTTGCCGCTCACGGGAGGTGGGGTGACGATGCGGGACGATATCGAGCCGGAGCTTGTGGCGGCGGCGCTCGCAT
>CAIPGK010000429.1 GCA_903864575.1 uncultured Chloroflexota bacterium | reverse complement strand
CCACCCGCCCACGGCCCGAGGTCAATGCGCAGATCCGCAGCAACCATCGCCGGATTTGCAGCCTGATTCACGCGGTCGTTACATTTAACGAGTAGCCACATGTTACGCTGCTGGCATGGCACATTGGCTGGAGGCGCCACGGGGATACCCCCGCTCGGCGACGTCGGTCAACGGGGTGCGACGTTGGCAACCTTCGGGGGGAACGTGTTGATGGGCTGTGGAACGGGACAGCGTTCGGTCGTCACCCGCTCGCTGCTGGTGCTGGCGGCAGTGCTGCTGCTGCCGCTGGCGGCGATGCTTCAGCAACCGCGGCCGGTCGCCGCGCAATCGGCGGGGCAGGACTCGTTATGGATTGGGTCCTGGTGGGCAGGTCATCTTTCCTCGTACGGGACGTGCGCCAACCCGTCGTCACCGGGAGCACTGGCGTCGTGCTTCAGTTCTCCCACCAGTTCGCCGGTGATGATCGGCCCGATGGCGACCGACGGGGTCAACGTCTACTACGCCGGAAACCTGGGCGGTCTGAGTTGCCCGATCGCCGATCTCGGCGCGAACTGCACCCAGATCATGGCCGGGCCGTGGCCCATCTACGATTCTCTCGAGGTGCTCGCCATCGCGGCCTACGGTGGCCAGATCTGGATCGGGCAACAGGATGGGCTGGTCTACCGCTGCCCGTCGAATCTGCCCTACTTCAAGCAGGATGACCCGCCCTCGCAGTGCGTCCAGCTCGCGGATGCCGGCGATCACCCCATCTCCTCGCTGCTGCTGGCGAACGGCTCGCTGTACGTGGGCGTCGCCTGCGCCGGGAAGTGCGACGAGAGCAAAAATGGCGGGTGGCTGTGGGCTTGCGATCCCCTTACTGCGAACTCCTGCTTCACCCTCGACAGCTACGGGGATACCCTCGCAAACTCGCTCGCGGCCGGCGGCGGGTACCTCTGGGCGGGGCTCGAAAACGGCATCATCTGGCGCTGTGACCTGAACACGGCAAATGCCTGCTCCAACTGGGAGCAGGCCGCCAATGGCGTGGCGTCGATCTCCTACGATGGGCAGGGAACGCTGTATGCCGCAGTCCTCGGCAAAGGCAGCAGCAACGAATACGGCGCGATCTGGTCATGCCCGACGGCCTACGCCAACGGCTGCGACAACGTGCTCTCCAATGTGAACGGCACGTCCGTCGCCGCTGGCGCGGGCAGCGTCTTCTCCTTCACAGGGGATGACGGCAACGTTCCCGGAAACATTTCTTTCGGAACATCCGAATTCGCCTCGGTGAACTCGACGTTCAACCAGCACTCCTCGTACCTTCTCTATGTCCCGGCGGAGGGCACGGCCGGCGTCGGCGGGGTGCAGGTGAACGTTCGGGATGCGCACCCGGGCCGGAAGCTCGTGAAGCGCTGCAACGAGCGGGGCAAGCAGCCGCGAGCGACCATCGAACTCGAGGGCCCCAACGGCTTCACGAAGACCACGAAGGTCGGCGCCTGCGACCTGGCGAAGGGCGGGACGGTGACCGCGACCGTTGACCTGCTCGACCCCGGTCGCTACTCGATCAGGGTGCAGGCGGGAAAGCACGGCGGCCTCGCCGGTTCCACCGTGGTGGCGGAGAGCACCCGGCCGGTGAACGTGAAGCTCAAGCGGGGCGCTCGCCGCTGACGTTTCCCGCGACGCGAAGCAATCGGCCGCTGGCGGCCCCTGCTTCGGCGGGGGCCGTCGCCGCTGGCGGCCGCGCCTGGTCGCGGCAACTGCCCTACATCTCCACGTCCACGAACTCCACGAACGGCCACGGCTCGATGTGGTAGATGCGGTAGGGCGAGACCTGCGGGTCGAGACTCAGCCAGATGTGGCCGGTTGTCCACAGATGAGACTCGTCCAGGGTCAGGTCGTGGATGCGATACGGATCGTTCCAGCCGATGCCCCACTCCCCGATCGGCAGGTCGATATGGCCCTCCCGTCGCTCGAACGGGTCGAGGTTGACCACGACGAGGATGAAGTCCGAACGGTCCGGGGTGGCCTTGCCATAGCAGAGCAGGTTGTCGTTGTCGGTCGGGAAGAAGCGCAGGTTGTCGTACTCGTGCAGGGCGGGGTGCTCCTGCCGAATGCGGTTGATGCGGGTCACGTCCGCGATGATGTTTCCGGGAGCCTGCCAGTCGCGCGGCTTGATCTCGTACTTCTCGGAGTCGAGGTACTCCTCCTTGCCGGGGACCGCCGCGTTCTCGCACAGCTCGAACCCGCTGTAGATGCCGTAAACGCTCGACAGCGTGGCGGCGAGGCAGAGGCGCATCCGGAACGCCGGGCGGCCTCCCTCCTGCAGGATGACCGGCAGGATGTCGGGCGTGTTCGGGAAGAGGTTGCCGCGCATGTACTCGCGGGGCTCCTGCCGGGTCAGTTCGGTGAAGTACTCCGTCAGTTCCTGCTTGAAGTTCCGCCAGGTGAAATAGGTGTAGCTCTGGGAGAAACCCGCCTTCGCGAGCGCCTTCATCACCTTGGGCCGGGTGAAGGCCTCGGCCAGGAAGATCACCTCAGGGTTGGTCTCCTGGACTTCTCCGATCAGCCACTCCCAGAAGATCGTCGGCTTGGTGTGCGGATTGTCCACCCGGAAGACCTTGACCCCCTGCTCCACCCAGAAACGGACGACCCGCAGGAGTTCGTCCCAGAGGCCGGTCCAGTCGGTGGAGTCGAAGTTGATCGGGTAGATGTCCTGGTACTTCTTCGGCGGGTTCTCGGCGTACTGGATGGTGCCGTCGGGGCGGACGGTGAACCAGGGCTGGTGCTCCGTGACCCACGGATGATCCGGGGAGGCCTGCACCGCGAAGTCGAGCACGACCTCCATGCCAAGCGCCTCGCAGAGCTCGCGGAAGGCGCGGAAGTCCTCGAGCGTGCCGAGACCGGGCTCGACCGCGTCATGACCGCCCTCGTGGGAGCCGATGGCATAGGGCACGCCGGGTTCGCCCGGTTCGCAGGTGACGGAGTTGTTTTTCCCCTTGCGAAAGGTCTGCCCGATGGGGTGAATCGGCGGGAGATAGACCGTGTCGAAGCCCATCTCCCGGATGGAAGGAAGGCGGTCCATCGCCTCGCGGAACGTCGCGCCGCGGCTCGGGTCGGCGCCCGCGCTGCGGGGGAAGAACTCGTACCACGCGGCGAACCGCGCCTTCACCCGGTCAACGACGACCTCGAGCGCCGGTTCATAGGTGCGGCCGCCCGCGCGGGAACGGCAGCGAAGCATCGTGTCGCGCAGCGCATCCCCGAGCAGGACGTGGAGTCTGGCGGGTTGCCCGGCGTCGCTTCGGGCACTCCCGATGGCCTGCTCCAGCACGTCCCGGTCGGCGCCCTTCGCGCGAGCGAGGGCCTCCTCGAGCAGGAGGACGGCCTCGCGGATCTCCAATGAGATGCCCTGCCCGGCATCGGCCTTCTTCGCCGCGCCATCGGCCCAGGTGTCGAAGCGGTCAGGGAATGCCTCGATCGTGTACTGGTAGCGGGTGTTCTCCTCGAGGGTGACCGAGGCCTCCCATGCATCGTTGCCGAGATGAACCATCGGGACCTCGCGCCAGGCGCGATCCTTGCGACGGCGGTACTTGAGGACGGCGGCGAGATGGTCGTGGCCATCCTTGAAGATGTCGGCGGTGACGCGCAGCACGTCCCCAACCTCGCGCTTCACGGGATAGCGGCCACCATCGATCTGCGGCTGGATGTTCTCGATGATCACGCTGCTGGGCGGCGTCGCGCTCGTCGGTCGGGTTGGCCGGGGCATGGTCGGGGCTCCTCCGGGCGGCGGGTTCCGGGTTCCGGGTTCCGGGTATCGGGTATCGGGTATCGGGTTCCGGCTCGAGGGTTCCGGGTTCTGGGTTCCGGCGAGGCTGGCGGATGATGGCCGCACCCGATGCCCGATGCCCGACGCCCGACGCCCGACGCCCAACTCCCGACGCCCGACGCCCAACTCCCGACGCCCGACGCCCGATGCCCAACCCCCGGTTCGTGGCATTATTGTGCACATCCCGCCCATACCCCGCGTCTGCCGCCAATGGCGGGGAGGATGCTCGATGCTTCGACCACTGTTGACCCTGATCGTTGCCGGCGGCGCTGCCTGGTTCGGCTACGACGCCCTGCGTGACGGCAACCTCGCCGTTCCCGGCGCGCCGACCGCCGGGATCGAGCAGGACGCCGCGCCGGTGGAGGCCGCGCCGCAGGAGGCCGCTGAAGCCCCCGCGGGAGAAATGACCGGCGATCCGGCGCGCGAGTTCCGCCGCGCGCTTGGCGGCGCGTCCGAGCAGGCGAGGGAACTCTTCAAGCTGGGCGAGAAGAAGTCGCGCAATGTGCCCGACATCCTGAACCAGCAGCGGAAAATGGGGGACCGTCTCGCCGAGATCGACGCGCTGATCGCCAGCGGCTCGCTGCCGCCCGAACTTCAACCCGCCATCGATGCCTACACCAGCGGCTCCGCCGACGTGCGAGAAGCCATCAGCGACGCGCAGGCCGGGTTCACCCACCTCGACTGGGACCGGGTGAAGCGGGCCACCGAGCAGCTGGGCCGCGGGCTGGAGTCGCTCTCCAACGCGGCCGCGCTCGCCGGGAACTGACGCTCCGGCCGTCGCGCGGCGTCCCCGTTCGCGGCCAACGGGCGGCGCGGAGAAGAACGCCGCGATCCGGAGTCGGGACCGGGGCCGATGCTATGCTCTCCCCACCGGGAATCATGGCGAGGCTGCCCGTTCCGACCACCGAGCCGTGCTATGGTGAGCGAGGGTGCCGCTCCGTTTTTGGGAGGTTGGGGTGAACAGGGGATTTGGGGTTGGCCGCGCGCTCGCCGCGGCGTCGGTCGTCGCGATGCTCGGCAACGTGCCGGCCTTCGCGCAGGACGACGCCACGGGCGCCGCGGTTGCCGCGGTGGGGGAACGCCCGGCTCTTCTCGTCGAGGGATCGTGCGACGCCATCGGCGGCACGGTGTCGGACCTGACCGGCGCGACCTTGCCGGGCGGCGACCGCTCCGGCGCGAAGGACGCCATCGTCGCCGAAACCTCCTACACCCGGCTCGCCTTCACGCTCGACCAGTTGCTGGGCGCGCCCCACGCCATCGTCGTGCTGGACAGCCCGGAAAATCCTGCCCTGCTCAGTTGCGGCGAGATCGGCGGCGTGGAGGATGAACTCGGCGCGCTCATCATCGGCCTGCGCGAAACCGATGATTCGAACTATGCCGGGATCGCCTTCATCGCCCCCGATACCGAAACCGGAGGCTCCAGCATCAGCCTGTTCATCGCGCCGGACAATGACCCAAACGCGCCGCCGACCGCCACCCCCGAACCAACCGCCACCGCCACCCCGTACATCCCGTCCACGGTGGTCATCGGATCGGACGGCATGCCGCTGACCGTCTTCCTGCCGACCCCGCCGCCAACGGCAACCGCCATCCCCACCGCAACCCCCAGCCCGACCGCCACGCCGTCGCCTACCGCGACCGCCACGCCCACCAGCACCCCGACCGTCACTTCAACCCCAACCGCCACGGCCACCGCGACCGTCACCCCGACCGCGACTCCGACTGACACCGCAACACCGACCAATACCCCGACCCCGGTTCCGGCCTATGGCGCGATCGACGTCTCGCTGGCCGATGGCAGGATCGACATGCCGGTCTGGATCGGCGCGGGGCCGGTGGTGCTGACCATCACCAACGATGGCACGGAGTCCCACGGCTTCGTGATGACCAACGACGCCGTCGGCAGCTTCTATCTCGATGAGGACCTCGAACCCGGGGAGACCCAGACGCTCGGCTTCAATCTGCCGCCAGGCACCTATTACGTCTACTGCCCTGGCGGCGAGGGCGCGCACGCGGATGCCGGCGAGGAACTGACGGTGGAAGCGATTGTGGAGGAATGACCATTCATCGTCGCCCGGATGCGCGATGAATGCATCATGACGCATGTGTCCATCGTTCAGGTGCGCGCGGCTGCGACGAACACATCACTGTGCTATCTTCCATCGGCAACTCCAGGGGGACAGGTGAAAGGCTGGTTCATGTGCCCGGTTTTCCGCTGGTCCGGGGGGATTGGGATTCGTTCCTGCGCCATCGCCGCGCTGCTCCTGACGTTGCCGTCGCCGGCATTCGCCCAGACAGACGCCCCACCTCCGATGCGCGTGGACCTCGATGCCGGCGGATGTGATGCACCGGGCCAGACCATTCAGAACCTGACCGACGCGACCATTCCGCAGGGCACGGCCAAGGGATCGGGCGCGGCGACCACCGCGGCGTCATCGTTTACCCGGATCCCGCAAACAGTTGCCGACCTGGTGGCCACCCCCCACGCGATCACCGTCAGCTGGGGCGATGACGGCAGCGCCCTTCTCGCGTGCGGCACGGTCGGCGGTGTCCCCACCGACATCGGCGCGCTGGTCATCGGGCTGCGCGAGGTCGACAACTCCGACCACGCGGGGATCGCCTTCATCTCTCCCGACACTGAGCGCGGCGGGTCCAGCGTCAGCCTCTTCGTCGCCCCCAGCAGGATCATCATTCCCACCGAGACGGCCACGCCCCAGGTGATTCCCGGCGCGACCGTCGTCATTGGCTCGGACGGCGTGCCGGTCATGGTCATCCAGCCGACCGCTCCGCCGACCGTCACGCTCGTGCCGACCGTCACCGAGACACCGACCATCACTCCCTCGCCCACCGTGACGGAAACGGCGACCGTGACCCAGACGTCGACGGTCACGATGACCCCCACAGTCACGCCAACGGTCACCCCGACGCCCCCCGCGACTCCCACCGCGACCGCGACCATCACGCCGACGCCGGCGCCGGACTATGGCGCGTTCACGGCGACGCTCACCGATGCGGGGATCGAGATGCCGGTGTGGATCGGCGCGGGGCCGGTGTCGATCGAGATTACCAACGAAGGCGGCCAGATCCACGGCTTCGTCATCACCGGCGCGAACGGGGAGACCTACGGCCTGGCGGAAGATCTCGCGCCGAAGCAGCGGAAGACGCTGAACCTCAACCTGCCGAGCGGGAGCTACACGGTGACCGACCCGAAGGGCGGCGCGACCCTGCAGATCGAGGCGGTCGTCGAGGTGGACACGCCCACCCCGCTCCCGATGGACGAGAACGCCGCCACGCCCGAGGCCGAGGACGTACCCGCCGAAGATGTCCCGGCCGAGGACGCCTCGGCCTGAACAACCTTGTGGGCAGCGCGCAGAACGAGCGCTTGTGGATCAGCCTGGGTCCGCATCGGAGCACCTGACAGCAGCGTATGGGCAGCAGTCTCCTTTCACACGGAGGCGATGACCTTCACCTCAATAACCGGGATCTCTTCACCAACCCGGGCCAACACCTCCTCGCTGTTCTACCAGAACCGGTGCTTCTTTCGGGTTGCCAAAATCAACCCGGGCGATTACCGTACACTTCTATCGTTTGTAGAGTGGTGTCCGGACATCATCGGACCGGGGGAGTGCGCACGTTGGAAGCCCACACGTTCGACCGATTGACCCGTTTCCTCGCTGGCCGACTCTCCAGGCGGGCCATCCCCTCCGTTGCAGTTTCGGCTGTCGCGTTGGCCACCGGCGCCACGACCGACGCTCGCCCGCGCCGCGCCGCCGCTCCCAGCGGCGACGGGGTCATCGATGAACGGCGACCTTGCGGCCCGGCTGCCCGCGAAAACCGCTGCAAGAGCGATGAGGATTGCTGCACCTTCTACTGCCGCAAGGCTTCCAGTAGCCAACTGGTCGGTCGCTGCCGCTGCATCAAACCCGGCAAGAAGTGCGAGAAGAAGCAGTCCTGCTGCGGTGGCGCAGTGTGTCAGAACAAGGTCTGTACGATCGTCACCCCCAAGTGCATTCCCACCATCCCGGCCACCGGTACGCCGGAGGTCAACGGCTCTGCGCTGGCTGCCGCGATCGCTGCCACTCCCGCCGGTGGGACCATCGTGCTCGGGTCGGGCCAGTATGCCGCCGACCTGTCGATCCAGAAGGACGTCACCATCCAGAGCTGCGACGACGGAGGAGAGGTCGTGGTGATGAACGTCACCGCCTATACGGGAACCTCCCCGTCGCTCCAGGGGCGAGCATTCTTCGTCGGGGTGCCGCCTTCGTTCGAACGCTCCGGAAAGGGGCTCGGTCCGACACTGACGCTGGTCGGGATCACCGTGACCCGCAACGTGGCGTCCGGCGACGGGGGCGGCATCTTCGTCGGGAATGGCGCGACGCTGAACATGTTGGGGGCATCGGTCATTCGGGGGGCGCAGAACTCGGCGGACGGCGCAGCCATGGAGGTAATCGGCGGTATCCTTAACATCGGGTGCGACCGCGTAGCGAATTCCACCTGCACCGACAGCGTACTCATCGGCGACCCGGACCCGGCAAGGACCAACCGAGCGCTCAACTCCGACGCCGCAGCCATTCAGGTTTCCGGCGCCTCAACCGTGGTGATTCGCGGCAACGCCCGTTTGTCCGGAAACATCGCCGACGGCAGCGGAGGCGCCATGTACATCACCGGCACCTCGACGGTG
>CAIPGK010000428.1 GCA_903864575.1 uncultured Chloroflexota bacterium | reverse complement strand
CCGGAGCGCGGCCGCCTTGCCGCCGTGCGGAATTTCAAGCACCTGCCAGCGAACCGGGGCTTCGGCGAGGGCGCGCCGGGCCTCGCGGGCCGTCGCGTCCCGGCTGCCGTCGTCGACGATGATCAGATCGGCCGGGTACGGCTGGGCGGCAAGGTAGGCGGCGGCGGCGCGGGCCGTCTTCGCAATGCGCGCGGCCTCCTGGTAGGCGGGGATCACGAGGGTGAGGGAGGCTTCCTCGCGCTCGCGTTGCTGCTCCGGCGACGCCAATCCCGCTCTCCGCTCCCCGCCCTTGCCCCCTGGCACGCTCACGTTCCGGGAGGGTAGCACGGCGCCGCCGCTGCCCCCCGCTGTGCTACCCTGCGATCGGTCATGATTCCGTCCGTACAGGAGGTTCCCGGTGCTCGAACTTGGCGCGCACATGTCCATTTCCGGCGGCCACCACCTCGCCGTCGACCGCGCGCTGGCCGACCGGATGGGCGCGCTCCAGATCTTCACCAAGAACCAGCGGCAATGGAAGGCCGCCCCGATCGACCCTGCCGCCGCCGAGATCTTCCGCGACCGCTGGGCCGGGTCGGGCATGACGCACCTCGTCGCCCACGACAGTTACCTTATCAACGTCGGATCGCCCGACCCCGAACTCTGGAACAAATCCCGCGAAGCGTTGCAGGATGAACTCCTCCGCTGCGATCTGCTTGGCGTTCCCTATCTCGTCAGCCACCCCGGCGCGCACATGACCGAGGGCGTCGACGCCGGCGTCGCCCGCATCGCCGAGGCGATCAACCGCATTCACGACGATCTGCCCGACGGCGCCGCGATGATCCTGCTCGAAACGACCGCCGGACAGGGGACGGTCGTCGGCCGCACCTTCGAGGAACTTGCCGCCATCATCGACAAGGTGGACGACAAGGCCCGGATGGGCGTCTGCTTCGACACCTGCCACGCTTTCGCCGCCGGGTACGAACTGCGCACGCCCGAGGGGTACGCGGCCACGATGCAGGCATTCGACGACATCGTCGGCCTCGACCGCATCAAGGCCTTCCACCTGAACGACAGCAAGAATCCGCTCGGCAGCCGCAAGGACCGCCACGACCACATCGGGGAGGGCGAAATCGGCCCGGACGCCTTCGCCAACATCGTCAACGATCCGCGCTTCGTGGGCCGCGCCGGCATCCTCGAAACGCCGAAGGATC
Organism: uncultured Chloroflexota bacterium; assembly: GCA_903864575.1. Classification (GTDB taxonomy): domain Bacteria; phylum Chloroflexota; class Chloroflexia; order Thermomicrobiales; family UBA6265; genus CADCWF01. Next base: position 2,308 of record CAIPGK010000428.1, on the reverse strand, counting down.
AGGATGGCGACGGCAACGATTCCCGCAACATCGCGGCGCTTCGCGCCCTGCTGCGGGCCTGACGCGCTTCGCCACCGATGCAACCGCCCCGGCGACCCGGCGCCTCCGGTTCCCGGCACGATCCCTCCGGTGACCCTGCGCCGCCCCGGCGTCGGCCCTCATCGCGGGAACCGGGCAGCGCGCCATTCGGGACCGGCCAGCGCGCCGCCAGCGAACCACGCCGCCGCCCATCCGAGGCCGCCCGAGATTCCCGGGCCGTCTCGGATGCCGAACCCACGGCTGGAGCCGGATACGACAGGACGACACGTCCCGACTACCCGCCCCGGCAACCCCGGCAGCCACGGCAGCCACGTCAATCTCCGCCGCGCCGCAACGATCCTCCGCTCATCGCCGAGATCGTCAGTGGCATCACCGGACGTATCACCAGCGACATCGAGCGGGTGCGTCTCGCCCGGTCCCTGATCTTTGCGCTGGCAGGTCTCGTTCTGGCCCTCTCGGGAGGCCTGGCCGACCGCGCCATCCATCGCGGGGTCGAATCCGGCATCGAGGAACCGCTCGTCCGCCAGATCACCGGCCGCGACCTCGCCCTCAATGCCGATCTCACCCGTTTCGGCCCGGAGCAACTCGCCCAGGCGGCCGACGCTCTGCAGGTCAACGGGTTCCGCTACGTCCGCCAGTCCTTCTCATGGGCCGACATCGAGCCCGCGCCGGGCGGCTTCACCTGGGACCGCTACGACGCCATTGTCGATGCGCTCAACCAGCGCGGCATCTCGCCCATCGCCGTGCTGCACCGATCGCCCGCCTGGGCGCGTTCCTCGGCGGGAGCGAACGCCTTCGATGCCCCGCCCGCCGACCTTGCCGCATGGGAACGCTTCACCGGCACCTTCGCCGCTCACTACGGAGACCGCGTGCCCGTCATCCAGATCTGGGACCTTCCCAACCTGCCCGACCGCTGGGGCGGCGCTCCGCCGGATGCCGCCGCCTACGTCAACCTCCTCGCCCGCGGCTCCAACGCCGCCCGCGCGGGCAACCCGACCGCCACCATTCTCACCGCAGAACTCGACCCCGGCGCGAATGCCGACGATCTCGTCTTTCTGCGGCAGATGTACGCCGTCGGCGCGGCGCCATTCTTCGATGCCGTCGCCGCCCGCGTCTCCGGCGGAGACCGCACGCCCTATGACCGGCGCACCGATGCGGCCCACCCCGGCCTCTCACGCGCCATCCTCTTCCGCGAGGCAATGGTGGCTGCGGGAGACCACGGGAAGCCCGTCTGGGCGACCCATTTCGGGTGGTCCCTCGCCGCGCCGGGTGAACCGGGCATCGACGCCGCCACCCGGAGCGCCTGGACGGTCGCGGGAATCGAACGCGCCCGCGCCGAGTGGCCGTGGATGGGCCCCATGTTCGCCTGGGGATTCGCGCCCGGCCAGACCCTCGGCGGCGACGTCCCGGCCAGCCTCGCCTTGCTCACTCCGGAGGGGGCCCCCACCGATCTCTTCAGCGCACTTGCGGCCTTCAATGCGGCAGGCGGCACGGCCGCCGCCGCGACCGGGTTTCTCCCCGTCTCCGCCCCCCAGATCGTCTACGCGGGAAACTGGGACATCCAGCATCTCGGCGACGAGCGCTATCGCACGACCGCCGAGACCGGCGCGCGCCTGACTGTGCCGTTCACCGGAACCGGCGCATCGGCGCGGGTCCGCCTCAGCCGGCAGGCAGCGGATCTCGCCGCGACCCTCGACGGCCAGCCTGTCGAGATCGACCTCGGCGCGTTCCAGGCTGCGGACATCACGCTCCCCATCGCCAACGGTCTCCCGGACACCCGCCACGAGTTCTCGGTGGAACTGACCTCCCCCGGCAACTTCACCATCGGCGGCGTGCTGGTCGAGCGGGCGATCCCCCTGATCTGGCCGGTCGTCATGCTCGTCGGCGCGGGCGTGGCCCTGCTCGTCATCGGGCTGCGCGGCATCTTCGCCGGCATCGCCGTCCGGGCCGGTCGATTGACCCGCCGGCGCCCCGGCGAACGTCAGATCGACCTGCCCGTTCTTCCCGAGTGGAAACCCGCCCGCCGCGCCTGACCGTTACCATGGCCACGCAAGCCCGTTTCCGCCGGTCCGTATACTTGCCACCAGTGCCTCGGCGCAGCGCCGGACCCCTGGACGACCATGCCTGACGACGATCTGCAACCCGATCCTGTCACCGCTGGTCCCGACGCGCCGGGTGATCCCGAGGCTATTCCGGCGCATCCGGAGGCGCCGCCGCCGACGAACCCCATCGAATGGGTGCGGCTGAACCGCGCGAAGGCCGAGATCAT
>CAIPGK010000427.1 GCA_903864575.1 uncultured Chloroflexota bacterium | reverse complement strand
TCCGGTTCACCATCGCGCCCGATCCCGCGCCGTCCGGCCCTGCCGTGTGGCGGTTCGAGAATGCGAGCGCGAATCCCGCCGCTCAGCACCATGCGGTGCTGTGGCGCGCGCCTGAGGGCGCGACGCCCGGGGCGATCGTCGAGGGCTTCGGGTCGCTGGTCAGCGGAACGCCGTCGCCGGGGGTCGAGGTCGTGGCTCGACTGGAATGGGTTGGGTATTTCGCGCTGCAATCGTCAGGGACTGCTGCCTGGGCCGAGTTCGATCTCGCGCCCGGAACCTACGCGGTGACGAGTTTCGTGGTCGAATCGGAGACCTCCCGCCCACAGGTACTGGACGGAATGGCGACCGTGTTTCGCGTGGCGTGACCGGGGCTACCTCTCCGGCGGCGTGACCATGATGGGCTGGGCCGGAAGCGCGACGATGGCCGCGGCGATCGCAGGATCGTCCTCGACATGCAGGCGCAGGTCGAAGAACTCGACGACCACCCGGAGAATCGCGATGAGCGGAACCGCGATGAGCGCGCCGAACAGGCCGCCGATCTGTCCGCCGGCGATAACGCCGAGAAAAATGATGAGCGGATGGACGCCGATTGCCTTGCCTTGCACGCGGGGAGCGATCAGGTTGCCGTCGATCTGGTTGATCGTGAAGTAGGTGATGGCGACCAGCAGCGCCGTCAGCGGGGAGACGAACAACCCTGCAATGACGGCCGGCACGCCGCCGATGTAGGACCCCACGTAGGGCACGATGGCGGCGATGGCAGTCCAGATGCCGAGCAGCAGCGAGTAGGGCACGCCGAGGAAGTAGAGGACGATGCTGGAGGTGATCCCCTGGAAGGTGAGCGAGACGAGCAGCCCCGCGAGGTAGCGCGAGAGCGCTTCGCCGGATTCATCCCAGAGCGTCTCGGCGTCGTCGCGATAGATCACAGGGAGCGCGGCAATGAAGCGGCGCTTGAACCTCGAGGTATCCGCCAGCATGTAGAGCGCGACGAAGAAGACGCCGAATGAGGTCAGCATCAGTCCGAACAGGCTGGTGAAGGTGCCGGCGATGCGTCCCAGCACCGTCTGCCCGACCGCCTGAGCGCGGGAGAGAATCTCGTTGTTGAAATCGGTCATGGCCTTTTCGGGCGTGCTCTGGAGGATGCCCCGGTCGGCGAGCATCCGGATCACGAGTTCGATTTTCAGCTGAACCGTTTCGGCGAACTTCGGGACATCGCCGATCAGCGAGGTCAACTGGCTGACCACGAGCGGAACCAGCACCACCAGCGCGACCGCGGAGACCAGCGCCAGCCCAAGGAGCACTAGCGCGATGGAGGCGCCTCGCGGCAGCCACCGGCTGAGCAGGCGAACCGGAAAGGAGAGCAGCAGGGCCAGCACCGCGCCGGAGAGGACCATCTTGGGCACCGAGGGCGCCCGCCAGCAGATGTAGGCCAGCAGGAGCAGCACCAGCAGCGCGATGATGTTCCGGGTGCGCCGGGAGATGACGATTGGCGTGGGAGCGTTCACCGGCATCGGAGACTCCTGTCAGGCGGCGGGATCGGCTTGGTCCGGGTTTGCGGGGTCTGGCTCCGACGTCTGTTGGGAGTCGGCAGAGAGTCCGGCATCCTCGCCATCGGCCGCGGCGCTGGACTCCTCCGCCGCGCGGGCGGCCTCGGCTCGCTCGCGGGAACCGGGCGGGCGGAGCGCGAAGACGATCACGCCGCCCACGCCGCCCTCGTCCCGCGAGATGAAGGTAACGGCGCCGAAGTAGCCGCTGTATGGTCCGCCCTGGCCCTCGATCTGGAGGACGAGGGTGGCGGGTCTGGCGCCCTCGTAGTCGTCGAACCACGTCCAGCGCTCGGGGATGTCGCCCTCGCTGCGAGGATAGGAGACGAATTCGGTTTCACCCAGCCGCACGGTTGGCGCGCCCTCATCCGGGAAGTCTGCCTGACCGAGCGGCTGGCTTCCTGTGACCCCGGCGGCCACCAGCGCGGGGTCAATGTTGATAGGAAGTATGTTGAGAAATTCGCCGGAGGGATCGTTGGCATACCAGGCGACGAGGGTGACGACGTCAGTGGCAGGCGCGGCGGTGCTGGGCGGCGGCGTCTCCGCGGATGCGGCCGTCTGCGTTGTCGGGACTGGTGATCCCGCCGGGGCGGAGGAAGCGGCGGCGCTGCCCGCCGGGGTCGAGGGGTTCGCCGGGGGCGGTGTGGGACGAGCGTCGGCCGGGGTGGCCGCCGCTGGCGTTGCCTGTGCTGCGAACGCGGTTGTTGCGGCAGGCTGCGCGAGCACCACGCAGATGGCCGCGATCATCGCGATGTTCCCGAGTCCCATCGTGCGCTCCTTGCCCGCCCGGACCCTCGTATCCTATCCGCGCCGGGCTACGGCGCGCCCGAGGGCAGTCCGAATCGATCGTGGGAAGGATACGGCCTGATTGGGGTGCATGTATGCATGTGCATTGCCGCGGTGGAACCGGATGGCAACTCGACGCACCAGCGCAGTGACGCAGTGGGAGCTAGGCGGCATGAATCATCGAACGGGTGGGGCACTTGCGGGCAGGGCAGCGCTCGTGACCGGCGCGACCCGGCTGGCCGGGATCGGCGCAGCGACCTGCCGGGCGTTGGCGATGCGCGGCGCCGATGTGGCCTTCACGCACTGGCGCCCCTACGATGCCGGCTTTCCCTGGGCTGGCGGGCTGGACGATCCCCAACGGCTGGCCGCCGAACTTGCGGAGCTTGGTGTTCGCGCGCTCGCGGTCGAGGCCGATCTTTCACGACCCGCCGCCCCCGGTCAGGTGCTGGATGCAGTGTCAGAGGGGCTAGGGCCGCTTTCGATCCTCGTCAACAACGCCGCCCACTCGGTGAACGATGGGTGGGAAGCCCTCGACGCCGCGACACTGGACGCGCACTATGCTGTCAACGTCCGGGCCGGGGCGTTGCTCTCGACAGAGTTTGCCCGCCGGTTCGTCGGGGGCGACGGCGGGCGAATCGTGAACCTCACCTCCGGGCAGGGGCGTGGCCCGATGCCGGGCGAACTGGCCTATGCCGCCTCCAAGGGAGCTATGGAGGCGCTGACGGTGAGCCTGTCACCGGTCCTGATGGCCCACGGGATCACCGTCAACGCGGTCAACCCCGGCCCGACGGACACCGGATGGATCTCCCCGGAACTCGCCGCCGAGTTGTCGCCGAAGTTCCCCTCGGGGCGCATCGGCCGCCCGGAGGACGCGGCACGGCTGATCGCGTGGCTGTGCACCGATGAGGCCGCATGGGTCACCGGGCAGATCATCAACTCCGAGGGTGGCTTCCTTCGGCAGTAGCGCAGCGCTACTCCGGCGCGGTGAGGAGATAGACGTCGATCTGGGCGACCCCGCCAGGCCTGGGGGCCACGGCCAGCATGTAGCCCGAGCGATCCTCCTCGAGCACGACCAGGAGGCGGGGGTCGCTGGAGCGCATCGCGAACCCGAACAGGTCTTCGCTCGGCGTGCCGGAAAGTCTCCATGGGCCGGGACGGAGCGAGCGAAGGACCGGACGGGAGGGGTCGGCGCGGTCGGCGCCATCGAGGGTGACGGCGGGTTCACCGGTCGGATCGCCGCTGTTGAGATCGAGCGGAGTCACGTCGATCGCGAAGTCATCCGGTGGCAGGATCGGTTTGCAGCCCAGCCGGGTCATGTCGGGTTGCGCGGTGACCCCGGCGGGGCAGCGCCAGAAGCGGAAGCCGAGGTCGAACGCGAAATTGTCGCGGATCAGGTAGACATTCAGCGACCATGTCCGCCCATGCTCGCTGTCCATCGGGATGAGGTATCCCTCGTTGGGACTGGCGGTGAATCCGTTCTCCGGTGACGGGTTCAGGCCGTTCAACCCCGGAACAAGGAAGCGATCGAACCCGACGGGGATGTCGCGGGCGTTGAGCACGTAGTTGCCGTCGGGGAGGCCGGACCAGGTGAACGTGTTGCCGCGCGCGTCGGCCTCGTTGATGTCGTGAAGGTTCGCACCGCTGCCAAGTTCGAATACCTGCAACCCGGGTATGCGGTCGGTCGGGGTGCAATGGGCGCGAGCGATTCCGGACGGAGGCGTCGCCGGGTCGCAGGTGACGATGCGAACGGTGATGCTGCCGTTCCCGGCTTCGGCGGGTGTTGTGCTCGCCGCCGCCCGCGCGACGCCCTGCGCCGGGATCAGGGAGGCCAGCCCGAGGACCAGCGCGAGGATCAACGCAGTGATGGATGGCATGTCCGAACTCCTTGCGCACCGGCCCGGCGGCGGCCCCGTGCTACCATCGAGCGCAACATGGTCTGACTCCCGTTCGCCTGCCCCGGAGGAACCCCCCGATCATGGCCACCAGCGCCTCCACGGATGGAATGATGCTTCACGGTCCAGACATTCGCACGAACGTCATCGAGGCCATCGGCAGGACGCCGCTGGTGCGGCTCAATGCCGTCACCCACGGCCTACGCACGCCGGTTGCCGCCAAGCTCGAAATGATGAATCCGGGCGGCAGCGTGAAAGACCGGATCGGCATCCGCATGATCGAGGAAGCCGAACGCAAGGGATGGCTGAAGCCGGGCGGCACCATCGTCGAGCCGACAAGCGGCAACACCGGCGTCGGGCTTGCGATGGCTGCGGCCGTCCGTGGCTACAAGTGCATTTTCGTGATGCCGGACAAGGTTGCGCCGGAGAAGATGGCCCTCCTCCGGGCGTATGGCGCGGAGGTGGTCGTCACGCCGACCGCCGTGGAACGGGATTCCCCGGAGAGCTACTACAGCGTGGCGGATCGTCTTACCCGCGAGGTTCCCGCCGCGTTCCAGCCAAACCAGTACTTCAACCCGATGAATCCCAAGACGCACTACGAAACGACCGGCCCCGAAATTTGGGAGCAGACTGGCGGCGCGATAACGCACTTCGTCGCGGGCGTCGGTACGGGTGGAACGATCAGCGGCACGGCGCGCTACCTGAAGGAGCGGAATCCGGAGATCCGCGTGATCGGGGCCGATCCCGAGGGGAGCATCTACACCCAGCCCGACAACATGCACACCTACAAGGTTGAGGGCGTGGGCGAAGACTTCTGGCCGGGCACGATCGACCCCTCTCTGATCGACCAGTGGATCAAGGTGGGCGACCGCGAGAGCTTCCTCATGGCGCGGAAGATGACCCGCGAGGAGGGCATTCTCGTGGGCGGGTCCTGCGGGATGGCGGTGTGGGCCGCACTCGAAGCGGCGAGGGAGATCGACGACCCTGCCGCCCTCGTGGTGGTGCTGCTCCCGGACAGCGGGCGTGGCTACCTCTCGAAGATCTACAACGACGACTGGATGCGGGAGAACGGGTTCCTTTCGCGCCTCGGGCAGCCGATCCGCGTGGGCGCGGTGCTGGCCGAGCGGCGCGGGGAAACCCCGAAGGTAGTGGCGATTGGACGCGACCAGACCGTCGCCGAGGCCATCGAACTCCTGCGCGAGCATGACATCTCGCAGTTGCCGGTGTTGCGTGACAGCACCTACACGGTGATCGAAAACGGCGGCCGGATCCCTATCGAGGTGCAATCCGTGGTCGGGTCGCTGCAGGAGCGCGGACTGCTGGACGCCCTGTTCCGGAAGCCCGATGTGTTGGCGGCGAAGGTGAGCACCATTATGGAAGCGCCCTTCCCGCTGGTGGATGCGAACGAGGAGGTCGAGCGAGTCGCGCCGATGCTGGCGTCCGGATCCCCGGCGGTGCTGGTGCAGCGCGGCGGGCTCCTGGTCGGCGTGGTGACCCGCGCGGACGTGCTCGAGTACGTGGCCCATCACAAGGCGACGGCGGAATAGAACCGGGAGAGGGCGGCGATGAGCGCGATCCATCCCGGCTACGCCGTCGTGGAGCTGGAGCGGCAACGAAAGGACAGCGACCTCCGCCACGAGGTGATCGAGGGACCGATTGTCGGGACGCCAGCGCCAGCGCTGGAGCCGGAGCACAACTTCCTCGTTGGCGAGCCTTGTTCCGGGATTCGTGTGCGGCTGCATGCCAACGCTGCTGGACGAGCCGCGTTCCCCCCGGTTGATGCGCACGTCGCTGGCGCCGTGATGGGCGAGTCAGACATCCTCGTGATGCGGACCGACCGGCTCGGCCAAATCGGACCGAGGCATATCTCCGGCGCCCCCTCCTTCGTGGTGAATCTCAACTCCCCCTCGTCCCGGCACACTGATTCGGTCGACGAGCGGTTTGTGTCCGCGAAGGCTGGCGCGCCGGTGAACTGGCTCGTCGATCCCGAATGCGGCGCGGTTGTGCGGCAGGGCGCGCCGGAGAACGGCGACACCAGGGAGGCTCACGTCTTTGGCCGTGATGAACAGATGAGCGTCGCGGCTCGTATCGACCGTTGATCTGGTGGCGGCGTTCGCGGAACTCGACCGCTGAGCGATCGACCGGCCGGACGAGTATGCGCGCCGGGCTGGTTTCGCCGGATCGGCTACTCTTTTCCGTGTAGGTGGTCAACAATTCCACAATGCATCGCTGCCGTTCGTATTGAAAGGTGACCCGGAGGTTTCATGAGCGACCACGACCGATTCTGGACCGATTCGACCTTCGAGACGCGCGCCATTCACGCCGGGCAGGCCCCGGACCCGACGACTGGCGCCGTGACGATCCCGATCTACCAGACCAGCACCTTTGTGCAACCGGCGGTCGGGCAGGAGGGCGAGTATGAGTACGCCCGGAGCGCCAACCCGACCCGCACCGCGCTGCAGGACGTCGTTGCCTCGCTGGAGGGCGGCGCCTGGGGGCTGGCTTACGCCAGCGGCCTTGCCGCGGAACAGAACATCGCCTACCTGCTTGGGCCCGGCGATCACGCTGTCATCTCGGATGATGTCTACGGCGGCACCTATCGGCTGTTCGCTCGGGTGCTCGCCCGCTACGGCATCGAGTTCACGCAAGTAGATGTCCGGGACCTCGACGAGGTGCGCGCGGCGATCCGTCCGACCACGCGCATGGTGTGGGTGGAGTCGCCGTCCAACCCGTACCTGAAGATTGCGGACCTTGCGGGTATTGCGGAGATCATCCGGAATCATCCGGCGCGGCTGGTCGTGGATAACACCTTTGCGTCGCCCTACCTGCAGCAGCCGCTTTCGCTCGGGGCGGATCTGGTGGTGCACTCCACCACCAAGTATCTCGGCGGACACAGCGACGTTGTCGGCGGTCTCGTGGCC
>CAIPGK010000426.1 GCA_903864575.1 uncultured Chloroflexota bacterium | reverse complement strand
TCCAGATGGGCACCGACCCCTACAATCAGGACTTCGACGGCGACGGCCTCACCGACGGCGACGAGACCTACACCTACGGCACCGACCCGACCAACAATGACACCGACGCAGATGGCCTGCTCGACGGCGAGGAAGCGACCAGCTTCGGCACCAACCCAACCATTCTCGACAGCGACGGCGACTCGGCCGCCGACGCCGACGAGATCTACGTGTACGGCACCGAACCGATGACCTGGGACACCGACGGCGACGGCATCTCCGATGGCGACGAGGTCAACTTCCTCGGCACCGACCCGCTCGACCCATCCAGCGGTCCGTAGCGGGTTGGCAGGTTGTGGCTATCGGCTGTCGGCTGTCGGCTACCTGCGATCGGCTGTCGGCTATCAGCTGTCCGCGGGTGAGCTTCGGCAACGGGTAATCGGGCGGTGACCTTCGTCGTTCGGTCGTGACGCGGGAACTGGGAGAGAGATCATGTCGAACCGTCTACGGGTTGGACTCCTTGGCGCGGGCCGCATCGGCAAGGGGCACGCGGAAACGCTCTCCGGCAAGATTCCCGATGCCGAACTCGTCGCCATCGCCGACGTCAACGGCGAGGCCGCGCGCGCGGTGGCCGAAACCGTCCATATCGAACGATGGACGACCGATGCCCTGTCCGTCATCGACGATCCTTCCATCGATGCGATCGTCATCGCCTCCAGCACCGATACCCACGCCCCGCTGATCATCGCCGGGGCGCGGGCGGGCAAGGCGGTCTTCTGTGAAAAACCGATCGCCCTCGACCTTCCCACCACCGACGACGCCATCGCCGCCGCGACCGAGGCCGGCATCATCTTCCAGATCGGCTTCCAGCGGCGCTTCGATCCCGCCTACGCCAAGGCGCGGACCCTGATCGACTCCGGCGCGCTCGGCACGATCGAGTACATCCGCGACACCATGCGCGACCCCGCCCCGCCCCCCCGCGCCTATGCCGAGGTCAGCGGCGGCCTCTACCGCGACATGACCATCCACAACTTCGACTGCGTGCGCTGGCTGATGGGCGCGGACCCGGTCGAGCTGTACGCCACCGGATCGGCCCTCGTTGACCCCATGTTCGCGGATCTGGGCGACGTGGACACCAGCGTCATCACCATGAAATTCCCCACCGGCGCGCTCGCGGTCATCGACAACAGCCGTCGCTCCGGCTTCGGCTACGACGTCCGCACCGAGATCTTCGGCTCGCAGGGCGCCCTCATCATCGGCCGCTCGGCCGACCTGCCGATGGTCCGCTTCGACGCGCAGGGCGTCCATACCGACCACCTCTATTTCTTCCTTGAGCGCTTCGCCGAGGCCTACGTGGAGGAACTGCGCGCCTTCGTTCGCGCCGCCCGTGCTGGCGCGCCCGAGGGCCCCGGCGCCGCGGATGCCCGCGCCGCCATCCAGCTCGCCTACGCCGCCGAAGCCTCTCGCGCCGCCAACGCGCCGATGGATCCCGGCCGCTGGGCCTGACCGCTCCGAACGACCCGGCGCCGGCCGTTCCTCCCCGCGTCCACTGTGCGGCGCGTTCGCGAGCGAGGACATCGGCGCCAACGCTTATTCGCTGGGGGCGTCGTCTCGGGATTTCTGCGTGCCTGCACCGTCGCAATCATCGATCGCGCACGCCGGTTCGGCATGGCGCGCGGCCCGGCGCTCGCAGCCGCACCGGCCCGACTCCGCCGCGACCCTTCGCGGATTCGGCGACTTGCCGGTGGGCTGCGCACCAGTCCGGGGTAACCCGGCCACCCGGTGAGCGTGATCCCGGATCTCCCCTTCAACCGGCGACCGGTATCATGCCCCGGGATGCGTTGTCAGCCTGTCGCTTGTTGGGGTCTCAATGGCCGAACGTAGACCGTCGCCAACCCGTTTTGAAACCGTTGCCGCGGTTCTCGCGACCGCTGGCGAACGCGGTTCCAGCGCGCCGGCCCTCGCCGGTGTTGGCGGCGAGTGGTCCCTTTCCTCGCTGCATGCCGCCTCTCGCGCGCTGCGCGATGCCCTGCGACAGGCAGGAATCGGGCCAAACGACCGGCTTGGGACGGTCGTCCTCCACGATGCTCCATCTGCCGCAACCCTGCTCTGCGCGATGAGTTCCTGCGCCGCCGTTCCCCTGTCTGCTGCATGGACCAGTCAGGAACTCGACGATATCCTCCCCCGCCTCGGACTTCGGGCCATGCTGGTCCCGGCCGGAGAGGATTCGCCGGCGCGCGCGGTGGCAGCCCGCCATGGCATTCCCCTGCTCGAACGAGGACTGCCGCTCGCCAGCGGAGCGATCCCGATGTCCGGATCGGCAGCGGCATCGGCTGCGCCAACAGCCCATACCGATCCCACGCCGGGCGACATCGCGGTTATCCTGCTGACCTCCGGATCGACCGGGCGCGTCAAGATCGTTCCCCTCACCCAGCGCAATGCCGCGGACATGGCCTCGCGCTGCTCCCGGCAGCAGCCCATCGAGCCCACGGATCGGACCGTGCTGCAAACCCCGCTGATCCACTCCTACGCCATCGAGCAACTCATGCGCAGCGTGGCCGCAGGCGCGCGCATGGACATCCTCGGCACATTCGACCCACGAGGTCAGTCGGCCCTCCTCGCCGCCCGGAATCCCACCTGGCTCGCGCTCGTCCCCTACCATCTGAACGCGTGGCTGCGCGCGCTCGATTCCGGCGAATCGGCGCTTCCACCGCCGGGCCTCCGGTTCATCCAGGTCTCGGGGGCATTCCTCCCCGCCTCGCTGAAGGCCGAGGCGCGTGCCCGATTCGGCGTACCCGTGCTGGACTCCTACGGCTCCAGCGAGGCGCTGTGTGTCGCCTACGAATCTCTGGCCAGCGGCGGCCTGCCAGACTGCGTGGGGGAACCGGTGACCGACCTTCGCATCGTTGGCGACGATGGGCACGAGTGCCCACCTGGCGTCGCAGGGGAGATCCTGGTCCGGGGAGATACCGTCTTCCCCGGTTATATCGATGACCCCGCGCTGACGGCCGCCGTTTTCACCGCGGACGGCTGGTTCCGCATCGGAGACCGCGGGCGGCTCTCGGCGGCCGGCCTGCTGACCGTGCTCGGGCGGATCGACGACACCATCGTGCAGGCCGGTCTCAACATCGACCCCGCCGAGATCGAAGCGGCGTTGCTCGCCCATCCCGCCGTCGCCGAATGCGTCGTCTTTGGCGAGCCCCATGCCGCGCTCGGGTCGAGCATTGCCGCGGCGGTCGTCCTGCGGGATGGCCCGGAACCAGCCATCCGCGACCTGCGCCGCTGGCTTCTCGACCGCCTCAGCCCGCACAAGATTCCGCGCCGGTTCGTCTTTCCGGATGACCTGCCGCGAACTCCAACGGGCAAGATCGGGCGCGCCGATGCCGCCCTGATGTTCAGGACAACCACGTGAGCGGAGACTGGCCCACGCCCACGCCCGCGCAAGCGCCGTTCCCGCCCACTGCCGACCGCCTGTTCCAGAATGCCTGCGCCGCCTTCGCGTCTCGGCCCGCGCTGACCGGGCCGGGCGGCGACGCCATTCCCTACCATGCCCTCGCCGACTCCATCGAGCAGATCCGCGACGCGTTGCGCAGCCGCGGCATCGCCCGCCATCATCGCGTCGGCCTCATCGCGCCGCTCCGCCCGGAGACGGCGGCAGTTTCGCTCGGGTTGATCGGGGCTGCGACCGCGGTGAATCTCCCTCCAGGCATGACTGCCCCGGAACTGGAAGAGCTCATTCGGCGCATCGGCCTGCGCGCCATCGCCGCCCCCGCCGATCTGTCCGACCCTGCGCGGGACGTGGCGTCGCGCATCGGTCTCCCGTGGCTCGACTGCACCATGTCGACGGGAGGAGCGGTTACGGTCGACGGCCGCGCGGCGGGGCCTGCCGCGCCAGACCGACCGGCAACCCCGGACGATGTCGCCACCATCGCCCTGAGTTCCGGCACAACCGGCAAGCCAAAGCTGATTCCGCGCAGCCATCGCAACGTGACCGGCATGGCCGACCGCGCCGACCGCGCGCTCCCCCTGCCGCCGGGGAACCGCACGACCATCCTGCTCCCCTACTTCCACCACGGGTGGGTGCAGGCAATACGCTCGCTCCATACCGGCGGCACGATGAACCTGCCGGGGGAGTACTCCCGCAACGCGCTGCCGACATGGCTCGCGCTCCATCGCCCAACCTGGCTTTTCCTGACCCCTCCGACGCTGACGGGCCTGCTCGACACGCTCGACCCGGATCACCCCGCGGGCGGCGCGCT
>CAIPGK010000425.1 GCA_903864575.1 uncultured Chloroflexota bacterium | reverse complement strand
GGCGCTGACGGCAGTCAGACGAGCGGTGACGGTGGATAGTCCGGGGTCGGGTCGCGGAGGATCAGCATGCACATGGACACATATGCATCCGATTGACCCAGATTCGGATCATTCTTCACCACTTGGATGCCTACACTACATCGGTCGCTATACAGGCGGGCGCGTCGGTGGGAATCTGCGCGCCAGAAATCTCGAGGGGTCGAGATTTACGGTCGTCGAAGTGCGGCGGCAAGGGAAGCCCCAGGCAACGGAGCCGCCCGGGGCAAGGAGGGTATCGTGGAACTGACAGCAGGCCAGTACACGTTGATCTATAACGCGTTCTCGTTCGCAATCGCGGCCATGGGAGCGGCGACGCTCTTCCTCTGGCTCAACCGGAGCAGCGTGGCGCCCCAGTATCGCGCCGCGGTGACGATCTCGGGTCTCGTGACTGCCATCGCGTTCTACCACTACTGGCGGATTTTCGGCAGCTGGCGCGAGGCCTACGAAGTCAAGGACGGCGTGCTCACCGCGACCGGGGTGGCCTTCAACGATGCCTACCGGTACGTCGACTGGCTGCTTACCGTCCCGCTGCTGCTGATCGAGCTCATCCTCGTCATGCGGCTGCCTCATGGCGAGACCGGCAAGAAGGCGATTCGCCTTGGTTTCCTCGCCGCGCTGATGGTCATTCTGGGCTACCCGGGTGAAGTTTCCAGCGCCTCGAGCACCCGCTGGATGTGGTGGGTTGCCTCGATGATCCCGTTCCTGATCATTCTCTGGGAGCTCGCGAGCGGCCTCAAGGCGTCGATTGCCAACCAGCCCGCGGGCGTCCGCAGCCTCGTTGACAAGGCGCGCGTCCTGACCATCATCTCCTGGTGCTTCTACCCGCTCGTCTTCATCTTCCCGATGATCGGGTTCACCGGCGGCACCGCGACCACGCTGGTCCAGGTTGGCTACACCATCGCCGACCTCGTCGCCAAGGCCGTCTTCGGCATCCTCATCTACATGATTGCGGTTCGCAAGTCCGAAGCCGAGGGTTGGGGCGTGAGCTCCGGCGAGATGGCGATGGCTGGAGCCGCCGACTAGGCGACCGTCGTTCTGACCGGGATCGCGGGCGCGCCCTCAGTTTTTTGGGCGCGCCTGCGATTCCTCTGATCCCGCCAGGTACCGTTCGACGAGGATGTTCATGATGGGCAACGACGCCGACATCGTGGTGCTGGGCGCAGGCGTTTCAAGCCTCATGCTTGCGGAACGGCTGGCACGATCTGGCAGCCGATCCTCCCGCGTCATTCTGGTGGACCCGCGAACCGGGTACGAGAACGACCAGACCTGGTCCTTCTGGAGGGTCGCGCCGCACGCGTTCGAGCCGCTTGTGGAAGCCTCATGGCAGCGCATGGCCTGGTCTTCCGCCGGTTGGCGGCAAACGATCCAGTCTCGCCGCTATCCCTACCAGTCGATTCCGGCCCGATCCTTTTTTGACCGCGCGCTTGCGGCGGTCGATGCAGACCCGGAGACCGAGTTGCGTCTCGGCTGCGCCGCGCTCTCGGTGCGGGACTGTTGCCGTGGCGTCGAAATCGAAACCACGCAGGGCGCCCTTCGCGCCGCCTGGGCGATCGATACCCGCCCGGCCCGCGCTCCTCGCGGCGCGCTCGTGCAACGGTTTGCCGGCGCGCGGATTCGCACCGGTCAGGCCTCGTTCGACCCGGGAGTCGCCGGCCTGATGGAGTCGATGGAGGTCGATCACCACGGCTTCTCCTTCACCTATGTTCTCCCCTACTCCGCCGACGAGGCGTTGGTCGAAACGACCAGATTCACCACCTCGGTGCTTCCAGAGGGGCAGTTGCAGAGCGAACTGGACAGCGCCTGCGCGCGGTTGGCTCGGGGCGGGTTCTCCGTTCTTCGCACGGAACGAGGCGCGATTCCCATGAGCGTCGAGCGGTTTGCGTCTCCCTCCGCACGGGTCGTGCTGGCAGGGCGCCGCGGCGGAGCGGCCCGGCCATCGACCGGGTATGCATTCCTGCGCATGGCGCAATGGGCCGATGCCGCGGCCGCCTCCATTGCTGACGGACGGCAGCCACCGGGTCATCCTGCCGAGCCGCCCGTTCGACGGGAGTTGGACCGCATCTTCCTCCGTGTGCTGATGAGGCGTCCGGAACTTGCGCCCGCCATCTTCCTGTCGCTGGCCGGCGGGGCCCCGGCAGATTGCATCATCCGGTTTCTCTCCGACCGGGCAACCCCGATCGACGTTGCCGCCGTGGTGGCGTCCCTGCCGCCGCTGCCGTTCATGGCCGCGCTGGCCGCGCCGTCGCCACGCGCCGCATGTGCGGAGGTGCTGGCATGAATGGAATCGCCAATCTTCAGGCGGCGCATCGGCCGTCCTTCATCGGCGGCGCGGTGGCGGTCATCCTCGTCGCCGCGCTGGTTGCTCCGGGCGCGTTGGTCTCGGGACCCGCGCTGGCAGTGTGGGCGGTCATCATCGCGGTGCTCGGCCTGCCCCACGGCGCATTCGATCTTCGCGTTGCCCGCTTCGCCGAGCTTGCGACCGGCAGGACTGAGATGGGCCTCGTCGCCCTCACCTATCTCGCACTTGCGGTAGCGGCTGGTCTGCTCTGGAAGGCAGCTCCTGCTCAGTGGCTGGTCTTTTTTCTCGTCATTTCGGCGATCCATTTCAGTGAGGACTGGGCTGGAGAGTTGTCCTGGTGGGGCCGGATTGGGGCCGGGTGCGCGATCATCGCCATGCCGGCCTTGACGCATCAGGACGACGTCGCGGGCGTGTTCGCGCGGCTTATCCCTGCTCAGCCAGCGGCGGCGATCGCCGGGTTGCTGGCCGTTCTGGCGGTCCCTTCGATGATCGTCGCCCTGCTCGGCGCAGCCGTCCAGCAGCCGAGACGCCCGGCTGTCGCGGTGGAATTGCTCGCCATCGGCGCGCTGGCCGTCGCGCTTCCGCCGCTGTTCTACTTCGTCGCCTACTTCTGCGGCATGCACAGCGTGCGCCAGACGCTTGCCACCGCCTCCCGGCTCGGCGCGACGACGCTTGTCGCCGCCGTGCGAATGGCCGCGCCGATCACCATCGTGACGCTGCTCGGCATCGCTGCGCTCCTTCCCTGGCTCGGCTCCAATCCGGACGACCAGCTGCTCCGCGCCGTCTTTGTCGGTCTTGCGAGCCTGACGGTGCCGCACATGGCGCTGAATCTGTGGGTTGAGCTTGGTCCCGCCAGGAATCGGTTTGGTCCAGCGGCGGCTCGCCCGGCATAGGTCGAGGCCCGCCCACCACTCATCAGGACACCCATCGCAGAACCCGTGGCGCGCGCTCATTCTTGCGAACGTCATGAATACGAAGGAATAGTGCGTTTATCCGATGTGACTGATCTGCGAAAACGCTCTTCAGACGCTTCCGTTTATGCATGAGAACCAG
>CAIPGK010000424.1 GCA_903864575.1 uncultured Chloroflexota bacterium | reverse complement strand
CTGTTGCAACCCCGCCGGCGACAACCGACGACGGGCACCTCGGATTGCGGCCGCCCCAAGCGACGGTCCACGATCTGCCCGCGGCCCGGCGGCAGTTGCAGCCTACCAGTCCCATATGCAGCCCGCAATCCATATGAGACATTGCCGCGAACGGCGGCAGCGAACCCTGATTGTGCATGCCGCCCATGCCGGCTCGGCGGCGCGGCATCCGAGCGAAGGAGGGTGCCATGTCCTTGCCGATTGCGAGCACGCGAAGCCTGCGCGAACGATGGGAAGCTGCCGTCACGACGCCGGATCCGACGCCGGTCGTCGAGGTCGGGATTCCCATGCGGGATGGCGTGGAACTCGCCGCCGATGTCTACCTCCCGGTGGAGTCCGCGCGGCCCGCGCCGGCGATCGTCACCATCACGCCCTACGACAAGTCGAGCGGCCTGCTGGTGACCGCCGAGGCCCGCTATTACCAGGAGAATGGGTACGTCTTCGTGGCGGTCGACTGCCGCGGCCGCGGGAAGTCCGAGGGGGAATGGCGGGCGATCGTCAACGATCACGCGGACGGGCACGATGTCGTCGAGTGGGTCGCCGCCCAGCCGTGGTGCAGCGGCAAGGTGGGCATGACCGGCCTTTCCTACATGGGTTGGACCCAGTGGGCGGCGGCGTCGCAGTTCCCGCCTCACCTGACCTGCATGGTCTCAACCTCCGCGGCCGGCCGCTGGCAGCAGGAGATTCCCTACACCGACGGGTGCTTCCAGTTGTACTTCGGCTGGTGGGTCTACCTCGTCCGCCGCCGGATCAGCGAACTTTACGGGCTCGGTCAGAACGACTGGAACGCCGTCCTGCGGACCCTGCCGATCGAGGCCATCGGCGACTTCATCAACCCCACCGGCCCGACCTGGCGGGATGTCATGGACCGCGACACGCTGGACGATTTCTGGCGCGCCGCGCGGGTGGATGACGCCTACCAGGGGATCGACGTGCCCTGCCTGCACGTGACGGGCTGGTTCGATCTCGAGGACCTGCTCGGCGCGTTCGCCCATTACGAGGGCATGATGGCCCATTCTCCGGCGAAGGACCGGCAGCAGCTGATCGTGGGTCCGTGGAGTCACGGCAACGCGCGCAACCCGCACCACAGCTACGCCGGCGATCTGATCGCTCCGGAGGCGGCGGTGGACATGGACGCGGTGCACCTGCGCTGGTTCGACCACTGGCTGAAGGGGGTCGACAACGGCGTGGAGCAGGACCCGCCGGTGCGTATCTTCGAAACCGGCGCGAACGTCTGGCGGGAGGATCTGCCGTGGTCGAATGAGCGGCCAACGGCGTCGCTGCATCTCCGGTACGGCGGCGGGGATGGCGCGCTCGCCGCGGCGGCGGGCGATGCCGAGCCGTCACGCAGCTACCGCTACGACCCGGAGGATCCGTCGCCGACCCAGATCGACGTCGAGTTGTATCCGGTGCAGGACGTGCCGCTCGACCAGACCGCGGTGGAGGCCCGCCCGGACGTGCTGACCTGGACCAGCGAACCGCTGACGCAGGAGGTGGTCGTCTCCGGTTGGCCCCATCTCGAGCTGTTCGCATCGAGCGACTGCGACGACACGGAGTGGCACGTGAAGTTGACCGACGTCGGGCCGGACGGCCGGTCGATGAAGGTCTGCCAGGGCTGCCTGCGGGCGTCGTACCGGGATTCGCTGGAGCATCCCTCCCCGCTGACGCCGGGAGAGATTCACCGCTTTCTCGTGGAACTCTGGCCGGTGCACCATGCCTTCCTCCCCGGTCATCGCATCCGGGTGTCGGTGACCAGCAGTGACTTTCCGTGGTTCGCGCGGAGTCTGAACCAGGTCGGACCGCTGAAGAGCCAGGCGATCCCGAAGGTGGCGACGAACACGATCCATCATGGAGGAGAGCATGCCTCGCGGATCATCCTGCCGATCCAGCGCGGCG
This sequence comes from uncultured Chloroflexota bacterium, assembly GCA_903864575.1. Lineage (GTDB taxonomy): Bacteria > Chloroflexota > Chloroflexia > Thermomicrobiales > UBA6265 > CADCWF01. The sequence goes on along the minus strand of CAIPGK010000424.1, from coordinate 4,637 downwards.
AACTCCCATAGGCGAGGAGCAGCCGGAATCTTCCGGACTCCCATTCAGGAGAGCGATGCGAGATGCGCGTGCTGATTTCCGCCGACGCCGAGGGCGTCTCAGGCGTCACCAATACCGACGAGATGCTCTACGGCAAGCCGTACTACGAGTTCATGCGGGAGATGATGACCGCCGATGTGAACGCGGCGATCGAGGGGGCGTTTGCCGGCGGCGCGACGGAGGTGGTCGTCAACGACAGCCACTGGACGATGACCAACGTGAAGATCGAGGCGCTCGATCCGCGCGCCGATCTCATCAAGGGATTCCACAAGCACCTCTGCATGGTGGAAGGGGTGCAGGAGGCCGACGCGGTCTTTTTCCTCGGCTACCACTGCCGGACGGGCGATTCCGACGGCGTTGGCAACGAGACGATTCTCGGCCGCGAGATCGTCGAGATCCGGATGAACGGCAAGCCGGTGGGCGAGTCCGAGATCAACGCCGCGGTCTGTGGCGACTTCGGGGCGCCGGTGGTCTTCGCCTCGGGCGACCACCTGTACGAAAAGGAGCTGCGCGAAACCCTGCCGGATGTCGAGTTCGGCCTGACCAAGTACGCGCTGGACCGCTGGACCGCCCGTCTGCTCTCGCTGGAGCGGGCGCGGGGGAACATCCGCGCCGCCGCCGAGGCGGCAGTCCGCCGCGCCCGCGCCGGGGCCTTCGCGCCCTACCGGCTGGATGGTCCGGTGACGCTCTCCGTCACCTTTTCCTCGACCGCCGAGGCGCTGATGGCCTCGCTCGTTCCCGGCTCGGTGCGCGAGACCCCGCGCACGGTGACGGTTTCCGGGGCGACCGCAACCGAGGCGTGGAAGGCATTCTTCGCCGTCCTCCTGCTCGGCTGGAGCGCGACGGACGAGGTGTACGGCTGAGGCGCTGCTCCGTCGTTCCGGCTGGTCGTTGCCGGAACGACGGAGCAACCGGCCGTTGTCGGCGCCGGGTCAGGCCGACAGCCGCGAGAAGACCTCCATCAGCACCGGTTTCCGTTCGAAGCCGATGCCCGGCGTCTGCGGCAGGCCGACGTAGCCGTTTTCCACCGGCAGGTCGTCGGCGAAACCGCCGAAGGGCTGGAAGATGCCCGGGTAGGACTCGTTGCCGCCCAGCCCGAGACCGGCCGCCATGTTGAGTGACATCTGGTGCCCGCCGTGCGGGACGACCCGGCGCGGCGACCAGCCGAGGTCCGCCATCGCGTCGAGGGTCCGCAGGTATTCGACCAGGCCGTAGGAGAGGGCGCAGTCGAACTGGAGCACGTCGCGGTCGGGGCGCATCCCGCCGTAGCGGAGGAGATTGCGGGCGTCCTGCATCGAGAAGAGGTTCTCCCCGGTGGCGAGGGGAAGGGGGTAGCGGCGGCCGAGTTCGGCCTGGATTTCGTAGTCGAGCGGATCGCCCGCCTCCTCGTACCAGCGGAGACCGTAGGGGGCGAGGGCGTCGCCGTAGGCGAGGGCGGTTTCGAGGTCGAAGCGGCCGTTGGCGTCCACCGCGAGGTGCTCGCCGGAGCCGACGACTGCCAGCACCGCCTCGATCCGCCGCAGGTCCTCGGCGAGGCTGTCGCCGCCGATCTTCATCTTGACGTCGGCGTAGCCCATGGCGAGGTAGGAGCGCATCTCATCCTGGAGCGCGCCGAGGTCCTTGCCGGGTTGGTAGTAGCCGCCCGCGGCATAGACCCAGACCTTGTCGTCGGCGTCGCCGTTCCGGTAGCGGTCGGCCAGCACCTTCCAGAGGGGGACGCCCGCGATTTTCGCCGCCGCGTCCCAGAGGGCCATGTCCACGGTGCCAACCGCGACGGAGCGCTCGCCGTGACCGCCGGGCTTCTCGCCGGTCATCATGAGCGCCCAGCAGCGGTGGGGGTCGATGTTCGACTGGTCGTCGGTCAGCAACGCGTCCGGCGGAGCATCCTTCAGGCGCGGCAGGATGCGTTCGCGCAGGAGACCCTGGGGCGCGTACCGCCCGTTGGAGTTGAAGCCGTAGCCGACCACCGGCCGCCCGTCGCGGATAGCGTCGGTGATCACGGCGACGACCGAGACGGTCATCTTGCTGAAGTCGATGTAGGCGTTGCGAATGGTGGAGGAGATCGGCGCGACGTCTTCGCGAATCTCGACAATGCGCATGTGTGCTGCTCCCGGGACGCCCGGCGACGCGCCGGATCGTATGCTTGATATGCATGCATCCTAGCCGGGAATGCGTTCGCGTGTCTGCATCTTGCGCCCGGTTGCGCACCTTGGCGAGCATGAGAGGAAAGGGCCGCCCGTGGGACATTCACTGTCAGGGCCGTTCATCGAGGATCTGGAAACCCGCCTGCCGGAGCTGCCGCGCAAGCAGCAGGTGCTCGCGCGAACGATCCTCGAAACCCCGGAACTGGTGGCGCTCGGCTCGGTGCGCGATCTCGCCGCCCAACTCGGCATGAACAACGCGACGATCATCCGCTTCGCCAAGACGCTCGGCTTTTCGGGCTACCAGGCGATGCAAACCGCCGTTCGCGAGGCCTACCTCGCCCGGACCGGCGCGCGGCCTGCCGTATCAGGCGGGGGGGAACCAGCAGGGGAGACCGGCGCCCGGCAGCGCGCCAATCTCGAGCAGGCCCACGCCGATCTCGACCGCGGAAGGCTGGACGGGATTGCCAGCGCTCTTGCCGGTGCGCGCCGGATTGTGGTTTGCGCCACCGGATCGGCGGTCATTCCCGGGATGGCGCTCGTGCGGATGCTGCGCCATGTCGGGCTCCGCGGCGAACTGGTCGAGGGGGCCGGGGTGGACCGGATCATCGCCCTGCGGGATGTCGGGCCGGGCGACGTGGTGGTGGTCATCGGGTTGTGGCTCGCCTTCGATGAGCAGGTGCAGGCGCTCCAAATGGCAAAATCCCGTGGGGCGACGACCATCGTCCTGATCGGCAGCGCGGCGAGCCCGCTCGGGCGGTTGGCCGATCACGCCTTGCTCGCCCCGGCGCAGGGGGCGGCGTTGCCGCTGTCGGTCGTCGCCACGGTGGCGATCGTGGAGATCGTCGCTGCCCATGTCGCAGCGCGATACCCCGAGCGCGCTGTCGGGATCGAGGACGACCTGCACGATCAGTACCTTGCGGAGGGATTGCTGGCTCCGGCCTTTCCCCCGCGCGCCCGCACCGGAAAAGCAAACACCTGAATGCACCACGGATACGAATGCGACGATCTGTTGACATCACCCGGGGTTCGCCATAGACTCCGGGCACGAGTTCCGGTTCGCACGGTTGACGGGAATCACGACATGGTCAGGCGCTGACGCCTTGCCGAAATCCCGCAGGCGGGAAGGAGCACACGCGATGTCTCAGAAGGAAATCGAGGTCGTCGTCGGGATGGGGTTGTCGCGCCGCGCCATCCTGCAGTTGATCGCCGGGGCCTCTGCCGCGTCGATCGCCGGCATCACGCCGGTGGCGTCGGGCATCGCCCGCGCGCAGGATGAGATGCCGGCGGACATGGCCGAGTCGCAGATGCTGCGGGTCGGATCCGGGTCGACCGGCGTTTCGAGTTTTACGTTCACGCCGCTCCAGGGCGGCGGTGATCAGCAGAACTGGCAGACGTTGCAGTGGGTCCCGCCGATGTACTTCGACGTTGACCTGAACCTGAAGCCCGGAACGTTCGCCGAGTGGACCTCCAACGAGGATGGCACGGAGTGGACCTTCAAGCTCGATCCTCGCGCCAAGTTCTCCGACGGCTCGGCCATGACCGCCGCTGACGTGAAGGGCACCTGGGAGTTGATGGCGACTCCCACCACCGAGCATGGCCGCATCGTCGGCTACATCGGCCAGATCGAGGGGTTTGGCGACTTCCGCGAGGGCAAGGCGACGGAGATTGCCGGCCTGCAGGTGGTCGATGACGCGACCGTCACCGTGAAGCTGATCGCCCCGGACCCGGCCTTCGCCAACCGCATCGCGACCACGCACATGAACGTGGTCAAGGCAGAGCAGGCCAAGGCGGCCCCGACCGAGTTCTGGAAGCCGGAAAACAGCCCGGCGGTCAGCGGCCCCTATGTGCTTTCCGCCTATGATCCGGACGCGGGCACCGCGGAACTTGTCCCCAACCCGAACTGGTGGATGGACGAGGGCCCGTTCCTCGAAAAAATCGAATTCCGTTTTGTTCCCGAGCAGCAGGTGCTCGGCGCGTTGGTCCAGAATGGCGAGATCGATGTCTCCCTCGCTCCGCTCCCGGTCGAGTTGATGGCGGCGGTGCCGGACTACTTCCGCCCGATCAAGGCCTTCGGTTTCAATACCTTCTGGTTCAATGTCGGCCACGCTCCCACCGATGAGGTGGCGGTCCGCAAGGCGCTGACGCTGGCCGTGAACTTCGATGATGTCTTCGCCGCCGCCTACCCGGTCTCCGAGGGCGTGGCGGTCAAGACGACCCAGATCGTCGACAGCGACTTCACCTGCGTGGACGAGAAGAACACCTGGTACACCCAGGACATCGAGGCCGCCAAGGCCGCGCTGGCCGAGTCCTCCTACAAGACGGCGGACGCGATGCCCAAGCTGCGCGTTACGCCCCGTGCGGAGTATCCGCCCCTGCAGCGCTCGCTGGAAACGATCATCGAGGCCTGGAGGCAGAATCTCGGCATCGTCAACGTCGAGTACAAGGCCAAGCCGG
>CAIPGK010000423.1 GCA_903864575.1 uncultured Chloroflexota bacterium | reverse complement strand
CGTTCTTCATGTTCCTGTTGTTGACGGGAACCGGCGTGCTGCTGATGTTCTATTACATCCCATCGGCCGATATGGCGTACCAGTCGATGAAGGAAATCGAGTCCACCGTGACCTTCGGGCAGCTGATGCGGAACATGCACCGCTGGGCCGCGCAGGGCATGGTGATCGCGGTTTTCCTGCACATGTGCCGCGTGTTCTATACCGGATCGTACAAGCCGCCTCGCGAGTTCAACTGGGTCGTCGGCGTGCTTCTGCTCGTCCTGACCTTCCTGCTCTCGTTCACCGGCTACCTGTTGCCGTGGGACCAGCTCGCTCTTTGGGCAGTGACAGTCGGCACCGAGATCGGCGGCGCGGCTCCCTTCGTGGGCAAGCAGGTTTCGCTGATCCTCCGCGGCGACTATGTGATCGGGCAGGCGGCGCTGACCCGGTTCTACACGCTGCACGTCATCTTCCTGCCGCTGGTGGCCGCGTTCCTGATGGCGGTCCACTTCTGGCGCATCCGCAAGGACGGCGGCATCTCCGGCCCGCTCTGATCGGGAGCGTGGACCATTGATTCGGCCCGGCCTCGCCGGGCAGGCATGGGAGTCGACATGGCCGATATTGCGCAGCAGCCCGGTGGGGCGGCTCCGAACACAATTGACGAGGCGAAGCGCCAAAAGCTTCTGGAGCTGGTGCGCGGTCGGGCGATGGCCCGTCCGACCGACCTCGCCGAGGATGAAGTGATGGTGTGGCCGTCGCTGGTAGTGATCGAGGCGGTGTGCGCCACGGTCTTCCTCCTGCTGACGGTGGTGCTTTCCATCCTCGTCAGCGCGCCGCTGACCGCACGCGCCAACGCGAACCAGACGCCGAACCCGTCCAAGGCGCCGTGGTACTTCCTGAACCTCCAGGAACTCCTGCTCCACATGGACCCGGGACTGGCTGGCGTGGTCGTGCCGACGCTGGCGCTTGGCGCGATCGCCGCGATTCCGTACATCGACCGCAGCCCGCTCGGCGTGGGCATCCTCGGAACGTCCGCGAAGGGCCGGAAGATCATCGGCTTCTCCTTCGTGTGGACGACGGTGGTGATCATCGCGGCCATCATGCTCAACGAGCAGACCGGTCGGACCGTGTTCGGGCTCAGCACGAAGTTCATCGAGAAGTACGGTCCGAACATCCTGATCACTGGCTGGGTGCTGCCGACCATCTTCATGCTGGTGAACATCGCGATTTTCGCGGGAGCAGTGAAAGCCATCTTCAAGCCGACGACGAGAGAGTTCGTGATCGGCATGTTCACCGCATTCGTCGCCGCATATGTGGTGCTGACGCTGAGCGGCACCTCCTTCCGCGGTGAGGGCCAGAACCTGACCTGGCCGTGGAATCTGCCGCTGAAGCATCACTAGTCGGCGGAGCGTCCGCCGGACAGGATGAGGGTTCAATGTTCCGGATTGCGAGAACCATTTTCGGAATGATGTTCGGGTGGCTGGCGTCGATGGTGCTTGGCATCTTCGGCCGGTTCCACCAGGACCCGATGGCCAACCAGGTCAAGCGCCGCACGTTCGTGCGAAATGCTGCTCTTGGGGCGACCGGCTCGGTGCTGGCGCTTCTCGGCGCAGGGTTTGGCGCGCTGATGTGGCCGAACAAGACCGGGGCGTTCGGTTCCACCATTCCGGTGCCCAAGGATTCCGTGCCGGCGGTGGATGGCGCGCCGTTTCGCAACATCCAGGGCAAGTTCTACCTGGTGAACACCAAGGATGGGCTGCTCGCCCTCTACACCAAGTGCCCGCACCTCGGGTGCGCCGTTCCCTACGTCGGCCCTGCTGAAGCGGAGCATGCGTTTCAGTGCCCGTGCCACGGTTCCATGTACGACTACACCGGGCTCAAGACGGGTGGTCCTGCTCCGCGCTCGATGGACTACATGGGGATTACGGTTGACGCCAACGGCACGGTGCTCGTCAACACGGGCGACATCAAGACGCGGCAGACCTTCGATCCGAGCCAGGCAGTTCCCTACACCGCCTGATAGCGATTCAGTCTTGACCCGGGGCCGGCGGCGAATCGCCGGACTCCGATCCGGCAGGGAGACGACACTGTGGGAGCGGTCCAGAAACTTGCAACAGCGGTCATCGTTGGCCTGGTAGGGCTGGCGACGCTGCTCGTCGTCTACCTTGCCGATGAGCCGAACCGTCGCGCCGCCGAGGCACACGAGCAGGAAGAGGTTGCGATCGAGCGCGGCGTCCAGACGTACATCCAGAACTGCGTGGTTTGCCACGGGCCAGCTGGCGAGGGGTACTCCGAGCCCGGAGCGAAGGGCACGGGCCGCATCGGCATGCCGCTCGGCGGCAGCACGGAACTCGGCCTGAAGGCGACCGAAAACAACCAGAACGAAGAGGATCCGATCCATTTTGCCGAGCGCACCGCGCTCATCAAGAAGACGCTGAACAACGGCCGCGGGCTGATGCCTGCCTTTGGCACCGGCGCCGAGGGCGGCGAGTTGCTGAACGCGGAACAGATCGATGAGTTGACGCTCATGATCCAGCATGCGGACTGGGACGACGTCTACAACCAGACCGTTGCGAAGGACGGTGGTTATCCGACGTTCCCGCCGGCCCCTGCGCCTGCCGCGGCCGCGAAGCCTGCCAACACTCCTGCACCGGGTGATGCCGGCGCGAGCAGTGAAGGGGCGTCGGCGGACACCTTCGTGGTAACCTCGCAGGACATCTACTTCGATCCCAAGGAGTTCAGCATTCCCGCGGACGCCGATGTGATGCTCTCACTGGTGAACGCCGGGGCTGCGCCGCACAACTTCTCGATCGACGCCCTGAAGATCAGCCAGGACCAGGCTCCGGGCGAGACCCACGAAGTGCCGGTGAAGGCAGCGGCTGGCGACTACGAGTACTACTGCAATGTGCCGGGTCACAAGGAAGCCGGGATGGTCGGCAAGATGACGGCCGATCCCAACATGAAGCCGACGAAGGCGACCGATACCGGGGATGCCGCTGCTGCTGGCGGGGCGACTCCCGAGGCTGCCGGCGCAGGGTCGGCCGAGGTCGCGGACGTCTTCACCATCACCTCCTACGACATCTATTTCGAGCCGAAGGAACTCGCGATCCCGGCCGGGAAGGACGTGATGTTTTCGCTCCCCAACTTGGGTGCGGCTCCGCATAACTTCTCGATCGATGCGCTCAAGATCAGCCAGGATCAGGCGCCGGGCGAGACGCACGAGGTGGCGGTCAACGCGCCGGCGGGCGATTACGAGTACTACTGCAACGTTCCGGGCCACAAGGAAGCCGGCATGGTCGGCGTGCTGACGGCGAAGTAGAGCAGGAGCATCCATGATCATCAACAACCTCGCCGAAAACTTCGGTGTACTCGCGGATACGGTCGAAGTGCTCTTCGCTCTTCTCCTGATGTTCGGCGGCATCTTCCTGACGTACCGCATCCAGAAGTGGGCGGACCGGGCTGGCGATCAGCCTGCTGCCGCGAATCAGGGCCTGGCCGGAACGGGCGAACGG
>CAIPGK010000422.1 GCA_903864575.1 uncultured Chloroflexota bacterium | reverse complement strand
GGCCGCGTGGCGGGAGGCGTGTTCGCGGATGTCCAACGTGGCGAAGGTGAAGCCGAAGACATCCACCACGCGGATGGCATCCCGGAGGTCACTATCGGCGATGGCGCCTGCGCCGAGAGCGCGCAGGGAGACGTCGATGATGCGGAGATCGGCCAGCAGCTCCGAGGGTTGCTGGTAGGCGCCGGGCGCGTCGTTCATCGTCGCGCGGACACGCTCGCGCATGAAGGTAATCGCCTGCCGGTATGGTTCGTGGGCGTTGTGACGGTCGAGTTCGGTCGCCAGTGCCGGGAATCGTTGGCGGCCGTCCGCAATCAGGCGATCCAGTTCGGTGATTGGCCCGGCGAGATCGTCCGAAACTGATATGCGTCCCGCGAGTTCGACCAGCCGAGCATCGAGACTCCCGAGACAACTCGCGCGCATGACTGAGAGCGCCTCGCGGGTCGCCTGATGCGTCACGAAAGGATTTCCGTCGCGGTCTCCACCGATCCAGGAACCGAAGCGCAGGAACGAGGGGACATGAATGCCTTCTCCGGGCCAGGCCTCGTCAACGGCAGCCTCGATGTCGCGGTAGAGGGTGGGGACCACGTCGAGCAGCGTGGAGTGGAAATAGACGAGGCTGGCGCGGACCTCGTCCATCACGGTCAGCTTTCCGGAGCGGACCTCGTCGGAGGCCCACAACTCGGCGACGGTCGAGTGCAACCGCTGGCGAGCGCGGCGCTGCTCGCCTTCGAGGACCCGGCGCTCATCGAGGTCGCGGATGATCGCGAAAATGCGGGCAAGTTTGGCGATGATGGTGCGCCGCCGCGCTTCGGTCGGATGGGCGGTGAGCACCAACCTGATGGAGAGCGTGTCGAGAAGCGCCTGCATTCCCGCAGCATCCATCCCCCGGTCGCGGAGGATGAGGATCGCTTCGCGGACTGATCCCCGCCGGGGACCCGGCTCGGTCGCCTCGCGTCGGCGGATGCGGCGGATGCGCTCGTTGTCCTCGCAGAGGTTGATCAGTTGAAAATACTCGGTGAAGGACCGGACGAGAACCTCTGCGTCTTCGGTGGTCAGTCCGGAAACGAGCGCGTCGAGGTCGCTGGCGGCGATGAGTTCGCCGGCGCGGCGCCCCTTGGCGAGCGCGCGCACCTGTTCTTCGAGATCGAATGCCGCCGCGCCTGCCTGTTCCTGAAGCGTTTCCCCGAGCAAGCCCGCGAGCTGATAGAGATCGTCGCCGAAGGAGCGGGAGTCGGTCATGACGTGTCCATGCCGAAGCGGGCGCATGCTGCGACCGCGATTCATCCTGTAAGGTCCGTGATTGTAGATGGCGAGCGGAGCACCCATCCTGTGAACCGGACAACGAGTATCCTGCCGGTGTGGGCGACGAGCACAGCGGAACCACGCAACGGGCGCCATTGAACCTCCCGGTGGATGAGAGCCGGGAGCGCAGGGATTTGCTCGCCCGGATCGAGCGAGTCTCCGATCCGGTGATGGCCGTGCTTGGCGTGGTCTTTCTGGGCGTGCTGGTCGTTGACCTCGCAAACGTGCCAATGACACCTGACGAGACCGCCGCGCTCAAATGGTTGACGCGGGCGATCTATGTCGCGTTTGTCGTGGATTTCCTCGTGCGGCTGCTTGTTGCGCCAGACCGGAAGCACTACCTGCGACAAAACTGGCTGCTTGCGATCTCGCTCGTGCTGCCGATGCTTCGCCCGCTCAGTTTTGCCCGGGTCGTGCCGGCAGCTCACGCCGTCACGGCGTCCCAGATGATTGCGGGCGCGAATCACGCCTTGTCGGAATTGAAGGCGATATTGCGGGGGCGAGCCTTTTTCTGGCTCTCGCTGATTGCCACGCTGGTTGTGCTGATCGGGTCCGGCGTGGTGTTCCAGGTCGATCGCAGCCATCCGGATACGCCGTTCCAGACGTTCGGCGATGCGTTCTGGTGGGGCGCCACGCTCATTACGACCATCAACTCATCGGACGATCCGGTCTCCGCGTCAGGCCGGATGATAGCCTTCCTGATGCGCGTGTTCGCGATGGGCGTTTTCGGCTACCTGACGGCGTCGGTCGCAAGTTACTTTGTGAAGCAGGTGGAGCCCGGCGACGCCGGGCGAACGGCGAACGAGTCCGTGCCGGATGACCGGCGAGACGAGCGAGGCGACCATGAATGAGCAGAGGACAGTCGCGATTCTGACCCCCGAGGTCCTCGCTGACCGGATCGTTCCACGCGACCCCCGGGTCTCGCCCGATGGCTCGATGGCGGCGTTCTCCGCCGCTGCCGCCGCACAAGCGGGAGAGCATCCGGTCTGCGCGATCTGGATCACCGCCGAGGGTCAGACGGCGCGGAAACTCACCACTGGGGAGACCGACGACGGGAGCCCGCGCTGGTCGCCTGATGGCCGGTCGCTTCTTTTTCTCTCCGATCGCGCCGCACGAGGCGACAAGAGCGCGGTCTATGTGCTGCCCATGCAAGGCGGCGAGGCGGTGCGGCTGGGCGAACTTGACGGCGCCCTGTCCTCTCCTGAATGGTCCCCGGGTGGGGCGCATGTCGCCCTGCTGAGGACCGACCCGAAGGACCCGGCGATCGAGGCGCGGGAGAAAGACCGCGATGACGCGATCGAGGTAGAGCAGCGCCCGCGCTTCACCCGTCTGTGGCTGATGGATGCATCAACCGGAGCAGCGCGCTGCCTGACCTTCGCGGATCGGGAGGTTCGCCACTATTGCTGGAAACCTGACGGCAGTGGCCTCATTGCCGTCACCACAGCCTTGCCAGGTTGGGATGAGATTTTTTCCCCATCGGACATCTGGGATGTTCCGGTCACCGGCGGGCTGTCGCGCCGACTCGCCGGGTTCCCGGCCTTAACCGGTTCGCCCGTGGTCGCCGGGGAGACGATCCACATTGCCGCGGACGGCCAGCGGGGCGATCCGCCGACATCCGTCTGGGCGATCCCGCTGGCTGGCGGCGAACCGCGACTGCTGTCGGGGGGATGGACCGGCGAGGCAAACGCCGTGCTGTCGCGAGGGCCCGGGGTGGCAATGCTTGGCGTGGAGCGGGTGCATGGAGGACTCTACGCCCTCTCTGACGGCGAAATCCGGTCCATCACTCCCGAGCCGCTTGCCGGCCGCGGTAGCGTTGAGGCCGCATCGTGGTCCGCGGACGGATCGCGGATGGCGTTGATCTGGAGCGATTCCGCCACGCCCGAGGAGGTCTGGCTCGGCGACGCCGGTGGGCCGGTTTCCCCGGTCACGACGTTCGGCGAGCGGTTTGCCGGATCGCTGCAACCCGGAGAGGTGGTGCGGTGGACCTCCGCCGATGGCGTCGAGATCGAAGGCATCCTGATCAGACCCGCGGGAATCCCCGACGGCGCGGCCGTCCCGCTCGTGGTTGAGATTCACGGTGGCCCGTCGTGGCAATGGGAAGACCGGGCAATGCTCAACTGGCACGATTGGGCGCAGATGCTCGTGGAGATGGGCATCGCGGTGCTGCTGCCGAACCCGCGCGGCAGCACCGGATACGGCGCCGAGTTTCAGGCAAGGCTGCAGGACGATGTCGGCGGTGGTGAAGCGCAGGACCTGATCTCCGGAGCGCTGGCGATGGTCGAGCGCGGCATCGCTGACCCGCAACGACTGGGGATCGGCGGATGGAGCTGGGGAGGCTATCTGACAGCCCGAACCGTCACCCTGACGACGATTTTCAAGGCCGCCGTCATGGGCGCCGGACTTTCGAACATGGTGTCGGACCACGGAACGGGCGACATTCCGCAGGCGAACCTCCTCTTCTACCCAGGTCATCCCTACGAGCATATGGATCACTACTGGGCTTCGTCACCCATTCGCGAGGTCCGGAACGTGACCACGCCGACGCTCATCCTGCATGGTGACAGCGACGCGCGCGTTCATCCGGCACAGGGCGCAGAGTTCTTTCGCGCGCTCAAGGTGCTGGGGGTTCCGGTGGAGTTCATCCGCTATCCGCGCGAGGGACACGGCATCCGCGAGCGGCACCATCAGGTGGACCTGATGCGCCGGGTCGCTGGATGGTACCGGCGTTGGCTGCTGGACGCGTGAAACCGCATCGATGGCCGGGGCGTTTGGGCAGGATGGATGTCGCACCGGTTTGGCCTTTGGCGCGGGTGCGCGTAGAATCACGGGGTGAGCCGGGGCATGGTCCGGCATGGTCCGGGTGGGACGGGGTCGCTTCGTGTCTTTGCTGTTGCTGCTCGTACAACTCGGACTTGGCGGGATGTTCGTCGCATCCGGCGCCAGCAAGTTTCTGCAATCCGAGGAGTTCGCCGCGGCCCTTCGCCTGAGCCGGCTGCCGGAAGCAGTGGTGACGGTGCTCTCATTCGCGCTACCCGCGTTGGAGATCGCCCTCGCCGGATGGCTGTTCCTCGCGGCGCCTGCCGATCTGCCGGGTGCTTTTCTGGCCTGCCTTGCCTTGCTGGCAGTGTTTACGCTCTGGATGGCCTGGGTTGGAGCGAGGAAACTGACGGTGCGGTGCGGGTGCTTCGGCGGCGGCGGCGGGTATGTCGGCGTCCAGACCATTGGCCGGAACCTTCTGCTGATGGCTGTTGCCATCGCTGGCTGGTGGTTGGCCGGAAGGGCACTATCCCCGCTCGGCGGGGTGTCGCTCGCGGCGGTGATCGCATGGTCTGCGTTGGCGATGACCGTCGCATTGCTCCAGGCCGCGCGGCTGGCCCTGCCGCACATGACCCTCACCTATGAGCAGTTCCAGAAGGCTGGAACGGCTGAAGTGGAGTAGACCGCACGATGTCGGGAATCCTGCTTGTTTCCTATATCGCCCTCTGGATCCTCGTCGTCGTGATGGCGGTGCTGCTGATCCTGCTCTACCGGCATTTCGGGATGATTTCACTCGGGACGCTCGAAGGCGTGCAACGGGACGGTCTGCCGGTCGGCTCTGTCGCGCCCGCAATCAGCGGGGTCACCGCGGCCGGCAAGGATGCGGGGTGGGATCCGAAGGGTGGCCGCAACAAGGTGCTGCTCTTCGCCGCGCCGGATTGCGAGCCGTGCGCGAACGTGATGCCCTACGTCAATCGCCTCGCGCGGTCGGGGGTCGATCTCGATGTCGCGGCGGTGGTGCCGGGGCCGAAGGTCGAGGCGGTGCGCATGCAGGATCGGTACGATTCGCCGTTCCTGACGATTGCCGAGGATGGCAGTGGGGCGTTCAACCGGTTCCGGGTCCGGGTTACGCCATTCGGCTTCGTGATCGGCCCGGATGGCCGGGTGCTGGCCAAGGGACTTTGCGGCGACCCTGCCCGGCTGAGACATCTGCTCAACGCGGCGGGACTGAAGGAAGCGGCGGCAGCGGTGCAGTTGCCGCAACCGGTGACGTTGACGCCGGGGGCATCGCGCTCCTGACCACGATCCGGTAATCTCCCCCGAGGAGCACGAACCGCAATATGGGAAGCGAACGCATCGACGCACGACGAGGTACAGGAGGGACGGGGAACATGGCCATCGTTGGACGAGCCGGTGAGACGCTGGCGCGGTCGATCAACCGGAGGCAGGCGCTCAAGAAGGCCGCCGCCGCGGTCTTCGGCGCGGTCGCTGCGTTTTCGGTCGACGGCATCAGGCGCAACAGCGCACTCGCCGATCACTGCCGGTATGTCACGTCCGGTGATTGCGCCTGCAATCCTCCCTACGGGACCTACTGCACGCAACTCGACGAATCCTTCTGCTCGGGGTCCACCTGCTCTGGCGGGTGCGAGTTCGACGAGTCATGGCGCTATGTGGGAGCGTGCTGGTGCTCGGCAACCTGCGGATATGATGACGGTGCGGGTGGCCGCGTTCGCGGCTACTACAAGTGCTGCGATTGCAACTGCTACGGGAGTTCCTGCGGCTGCCGCGAGTTCATCGAGGGCGAGTCGGAGCATGACGCCGGCGGCGCGAGGGGCACGAACAACGTCCCGTCCTTCCCCGGCCGCAGCACCAGCAACGGCAGCATGTTCCCGCCGGGCTTCCCGAACAGCGGGAGCAGTGGCGGCGGCATCTCGTTCCCGACGACTCCG
>CAIPGK010000421.1 GCA_903864575.1 uncultured Chloroflexota bacterium | reverse complement strand
GTTGACGCCCAGTTTCGCGGCGTAGATCGGGTCCAGCGCGTGCTCGGCGTCGATGATCGCCGCCATGCCGCCCATCTTCTGGGCCTCGGCGATGGCATGCAGCGCCAGCGTCGTCTTGCCCGAGGATTCCGGGCCGTAGATCTCGACGATCCGGCCGCGCGGCAACCCGCCGATGCCCAGCGCGAGATCGAGCGCGATGCAGCCGGTGGGAATGGCATCCACCTGGAGCGGATTCGACTCGCCCAGCTTCATCTTCATGATGGCGCCCTTGCCGAACTGCCGCTCGATCTGGGCGATCGCATTCTCGACTGACCGTTCGCGGTCCGACATGTCGGATTCGTCCTCTCCCCGCCATCGGGGTCTTGTCTCTGCTTGTGACTAGAATGCATGTTCTAGTCTCTGGCCCGAATGGTACCGTGTTTTCGACTCCCGGTCAATCTCCCCGCCCAGTTCCGGATTTCGCGGAACCGTCGCGCCATTTCGGCCGTTGCATTGAGAGCAACGATCCACACGCGCCGCCGCGATCCGGTCGAGGAGTCCGAACCAATGTACGCCGCCGCTTCCCGAATTGTTCCCGGCAGTCACCAGTCCCGCCGCTCCCTGATCCGACGCGGGCTGGCGGCCGCGGCCGCGGTTGCCGCAGGTTCCCGGCTGGGCATCCTGCCGGTGGCCGCCGGGACGACCCACCTGATCGTCGATCTCGGCCCGGGCGCCGATGGCGGCGACTGGAGCACGGCGCGCGCCGTCAACGGCGCAGGGCAGATCGCCTGGACCTGGGCGACCGCCATCGATCCCGACATGGGAACCATCGCAAACCCGCATCCCTGCATCTGGGAGCAAGGCGCCGTGCAGGATCTTTCCCTGATCGGCCTCGACCATGTATTCGGCATCGCGGCCGACGGGACCGCCCTCGGCGCGATGGGGCCGCAGCCGGTGCGCGTCCTCCCCGGCGCGGCCTCCGCGGAGCCGCTCCCCGGCTTCGGCGGCGCGGATGGCGCAGCCGCGATCACTCCCGCCGGCGCGATCGCGGGAACCGTGAACGGCGCGCCAGTCATTCTCCGTGGGGCCGAGTTGACCCCTCTTTCCGTACCGGAAGGATTCGGGTTCTTCGAACCGCTCGCCCTGAACGATGCGGGGCAGGCGGCTGGCGTTGCCCGCATCGATCCGGTCCCGGACAGGAGCCAGCGGGCGGCCATCGTCTCGCAGGACGGCGACGCGATCGTGCTGGCGGCGGCCCCCGGCGGCGACACCAGCGCGGCGGCGGCGATCAACGCCTCCGGTCACGTCGCGGGGGGCCCGGCTGGCCTGGGGATGCACGCCACGCCCGGTGCTGGCCGCGCCTTCCGGTACGACCTTTCCACCGGCGAGACGCTCGACCTCGGCATACTCCCCGGGTACACCCACTCCCGCGCGACCGGCATCGACGGCGCTGGGCGGGTGATTGGGGTCGCCTGGGGCGCCACGACGGACCAGCCATTCCAGAGTGCCTGGGTGTGGGACGAAACCAGCGGCATGGTCGATCTCAACAGCCTCGTCCCTCCCGGCGCGGGCTGGCTTCTTTCCGACGCGCACGGCATCAACGACACGGGCTGGATCGTCGGTCAGGGTGGATTCATGGGCCAGCGGCGCGGCTTCCTCCTCGTGCCGGTGGAGACGGCCTGACCGAGCGATCCGACCCCGCTCCCCACCTGCTGCGATACTTGCCGGAACATGCATGCAGGCATCTCGGCAGGCGGGGAGGCGAGGACGTGACGCGGTCGGCAATCATCATCGGCGGCGGGGTCATCGGGCTGTGCACGGCCTTCGCGCTGCAACGGCGCGGCGTGCAGGTGACGGTTATCGACGCCGGCCCGCGGGAGCAGGCCGCCTCCCACGTCAATGCCGGCTGGGTCTGTCCCTCCCTCTCGGAGCCGGTTCCCGCGCCGGGGCTGACCGCGCAATCGATGAAGTGGATGCTCAAGTCGGACAGCCCGCTCTTCATCGCCCCGCGCGCCGATCCCGATTTCCTGCGCTGGCTGCTCGCCTTCTGGAAGAACTGCAACGCCGAACAGTACGTTGCCGGCACCGCCGCCACCGCCGCCCTTGCCGAGCGGACGATGGCCCTGTACGACGACCTCCGGGCGCAGGGCGTCGAGTTCGAGGAGCACCAGGACGGCCTGCTCTTCGCCTACCTCCACGAGGCGGCCCTGCACCACGACCACGCCAATCTCGATACCCTCGCCCCCTTCGGCGTGGAGATCCCGCCGATCCTCTCCGGCGAGGAGGCGCGTGAGCTCGAGCCCGCCCTCTCCCGGAACGTCACGGGCGGTTACTGGCTGCGGCAGGAGCGCTCCGTCCGGCCCGATTCGCTGGTGAGCGGTCTCTGGCGGCGGCTGGAAATCAACGGCGCGGAGATGCGGCGGGGCGAGCGGGTCGTCGGCATGGGCGGCTCCAGCGGTCTCGTCCGCTCGGTCATCACCGACCGCGCGAGTTACGACGCCGAGGTCATCGTCGCCGCCGCCGGGGCGTGGACGCCGCAGGTTGTCGCGCCGCTCGGGGTGAAGCTCCCGATCGAGGGGGGCAAGGGCTACAGCATCGACTTCACCCCGCCGCCCGCGCTTCCCAGCGCCATCCGCCACCCGCTGTACCTGCATGAAACCCGGGTCGCGATCACCCCGCTGGATGGCATGCTGCGGGTTGCGGGCACCATGGAGCTTTCCGGCCTGAACCATCACATCCGCCCGGAGCGGGTGCGCGCGCTCGTCAGCCGGACGGGCGAGGTCATCGCGGGGTGGCCGTCGCAGGTGAACCTCGACGCGCCCGGCGTGCGGGTCTGGAACGGCCTGCGCCCGCTCACGCCGGACGGGTTGGCGGTCATCGGCTGGGCGAGGGGATGGCGCAACCTCGCCATCGCCAGCGGTCACGCCATGATGGGCGTCACCCTCGCTCCCGCCACCGGCGAGGCGCTGGCCGAACAGATCGTCACCGGCCGCGCTCCAGAGATCCTCGAGCCCTTCAATCCGGCGCGGTTCGGATGATGAGAGGAGATCCAACGTGGCCGGGAATCATGCGCCGGGAGGCCGGCATCCGATCATGCACTCCTGAGGGCCGGAAGCGAGCGGACGTCACCCGCGACCCGCGACGCGTCCTGCATGGCGCGCGCCAGTGAACGCCCTTCGCAACCGCGATTTCGCCCGGCTGGTCTCGGCGCACGCGGTATCCCAGCTGGGAACCGGCGTCTCGGAGCTCGCGCTGCCGCTGATCGCGGCGGTGACGCTCGGCGCATCTGCGGCGCAGGTCGGGTTGCTCAGGGCCGCGGAGACCATTCCGCTGCTGGCCCTCGGCCTGCTCGCCGGGGTCTGGGTGGACCGCCGCCGCCGCCGCCCACTGATGGTCGCCTCCGACATCGGCCGCTTCCTGCTCCTGCTCCTGATTCCCATCGCCGCGTGGCAGGGCTGGCTCTCGATGCCGTTGCTGCTCGGCATCATGACGGGCGTCGGCGCGCTCTCGGTCCTCTTCGACATCGCCTCGCTCTCCTATACGGCGACGCTGCTGGACGGCGACGATCTGGTCGATGGGAACAGCATGCTGCAGTCCAGCTATGCCGTTGGCGCCATCGCGGGGCCAGGTCTGGCAGGTGTGCTGGTGGGACTCTTCACCGCGCCCTTCGCGGTGCTGATGGACGCCTTCTCCTTTCTCGTCTCGGGCGCGCTGATCGGCACGATCCGGCGCGATGAGCCGGCGCCAGGCGGGAAGGATGGCGCTCCGCCGCGCCGCTCGGTCCGTGAAGAGCTGGCCGAGGGGTTGGGGGTGGTCTGGAAGACGCCGGTGCTGCGGTCGCTCGGCCTGAGCACCGGTCTGTGGAACCTGTTCGAGAACGCTCGCGATGCGATGCTGGTGCTCTACCTCGCCCGCACTCTCGGCGCGACCCCGGCGATGATCGGGCTCACCTACTCGGCCGGGGCGGCGGGCTGGCTGGCCGGATCGCTGCTCTCCGGGCCAGCCGCGCGGAGATTCGGACTGGACCGGGCGATCGTCATCGGCGCGATCCTGGTGCTGCCCGCCGACGTGCTGGTCGCGGTTGCCTGGGGTCCGCCAGCGGTGGCGACGGCTATGGTGGGGCTGGGCTTCTTCCTTTCCGGGCTGTTCGGACCAATCTACGACGTGAACCAGTACAGCCTGCGGCAGGCGATCACGCCGCTTCGGCTGCAGGGCCGGGTGGGGGGCGTACTGCGGGTGATCATCCGCGGCACGGAACCGGCAGGGGCGCTCCTCGGCGGCCTGCTGGCGGGGGTGATCGGCTTGCGCGGGGTGACGTGGCTGGCGGTGCTGGGCCCGATCTGCGCGGTGCTGCTGGTCTGGTTCAGCCCGGTTCGCGGCGTTCGCCAGATGCCGGCCCGCGCCGGGGAGTGACGCGCCATCGCTCTCACCGCTCGGTCTGGCGACCCGGTCCAGCCTGGGACCACACCATGAGAAAGACCCGGGGCCGCAGTGGCGGCTCCGGGTCTCTCCCTTGACGGACATGACGGTCAGCACGATGCAGACGTGATCTACACCATGCCAGCCGCACACATGACCTGTGCGTGAAGCAGGTCTCCGTTCTGCATGTCGGTGGCCCGCACCTCGCAGATCCCCGAGCCATTGACGAACGATCCGAGGAAGCGTCCCGTGGTGTTTTCGTCATTGGGACCGGAGATATAGCCGGCACACGTCATCGCGGTATCGCCCGCCGGACATGTCACCTCGTGGACCTCGAGCCCACTTCCACCCGAAACGGACGTGACGCCCGAGTACCTGACGAGGGTGTACGCCACTGGTCCAGTCGGTCCGGTCGGTCCCTGATAGCCCTGCGGCCCGGCGTCCGGCTTGGTCGCGGCAAGCCCAGCCGGTCCCGGTGTCCCCTGGGGTCCTTGCGGCCCCTGGTCGCCCTGGGGTCCCTGGTCACCCTGGTCGCCAATTCCGTCTATCCCTGGGTCGCCCTGGTCGCCCTGGAGCCCCTGGTCGCCCTGCGGCCCCTGTGCACCCGGCGCCCCCTGATCGCCCTGATACCCGCGCGGACCCTGCTCCCCCTGGTAGCCCTGGTAGCCTTCCGGCCCCTGATCCCCCTGGAGCCCTTGGTCGCCGATCCCAACCGGTCCCTGGTCACCTTGCGGGCCAGTATCACCTTGCGGGCCCTGCGCTCCGTCCGGGCCGGTGTCGCCCTGGTTGCCATCCGGGCCTTGCGCGCCGTCGTAGCCCTGGTTGCCGTCCGGGCCTTGATTGCCATCCAGGCCAGGATTGCCCTGCACCCCGTCGTAGCCTTGATTGC
Organism: uncultured Chloroflexota bacterium; assembly: GCA_903864575.1. Classification (GTDB taxonomy): domain Bacteria; phylum Chloroflexota; class Chloroflexia; order Thermomicrobiales; family UBA6265; genus CADCWF01. Next base: position 164 of record CAIPGK010000421.1, on the reverse strand, counting down.
CGTCCGGGCCGGTGTCGCCTTGCGGGCCCTGCGCTCCGTCCGGGCCTTGCGCTCCGTCGTAGCCCTGATGGCCGTCCGGGCCTTGATTGCCATCCAGGCCAGGATTGCCCTGCACCCCGTCGTAGCCTTGATTGCCGTCCGGGCCGGTGTCGCCTTGCGGGCCC
>CAIPGK010000420.1 GCA_903864575.1 uncultured Chloroflexota bacterium | reverse complement strand
TGGGGGAACGGTCGCCTGGGCACTGCGCGACCTCGGCGCGAAGGTGCTGGTGCTCGAGCGCGGCGACTTCCTGCCCAAGGAACCGCAGAACTACAGCCCGGAGGCCATCTTCATCGAGAACCGGTACAAGGCTGCCGAGCGCTGGCACAACGCCGAAGGCGGAACGTTCAAGCCGGGCGTTCACTACTTCGTCGGCGGAAACTCGAAAATGTATGGTGCAGTGCTGGCGCGGCTTCGCGAGGCGGATTTCGGCGAGATCCAGCATGCGGGCGGGCTTTCCCGGGCCTGGCCCATCGCCTACGACCAGCTGGAGCCGTTCTACGCGGATGCGGAGCGGCTCTACTGGGTCCACGGCGAGGAGCGCGCCGACCCGACCGATCCGTGGCGCTCTGGCCCGTTCCCGCTCCCCGCGATGGAGCAGGATCCCTACATGGAGGACCTCTGCGAGCGATTCGAGGCGCAGGGACTTCATCCCGCTCCGCTCCCGATCGGGATGGACTGGCGGCCAGGCGGCCGCTGCATCCGCTGCATGACTTGCGATGCCTTCCCGTGCCAGTTCGACGCCAAGGGCGACGCCGATGTCTGCGCCATGCGTCCGGCGATGGAGTCCCCGACCGTCACGCTCTGGACCCAGAGTTTCGCCCGACGCATCCTCACCGATGACAGTGGCAGGCGCGCGGTGGGCGTGGAGGTCGATCGGGATGGCGAGGTGATGCGGGTCTCAGCCGATCTGGTCGTGCTCGCGGGCGGGGCGGTCAATTCGGCGGCGACCCTGCTGCGGTCAGCCAACGACCGGCATCCCTCCGGGCTCGGCAACTCCTCCGGGCAAGTTGGACGAAACTACATGGTTCACTCCAACTCGGTGCTGGTGGCGATCGATCCCCGCCGGGTGAACACCACGATTTTTCAGAAAACCGTGACGATCAACGACTGGTACCACGGGGACCCGGACCGCGAGTTCCCGTGGCCGATGGGCAATCTCCAGCCAGTCGGCAAATTGCAGGCGGCGATGCTGGCCGGAAGCGCGCCATCATGGACACCCAGAGTCGTACTCGGCGAGATGGCCCGGCACAGCGTCGACTGGTGGGTGATGTCCGAGGATCTGCCGGACCCCGCCAACCGCGTGACTCTCGCGCCGGACGGTGCGATCCGCATCGCGTGGCGGCCGAACAATCAGGCCGCACACACCGCGTTGATGGCGCGCTCCAAGGACGCATTGCGCCGGGCGGGGTACCCGATTCTGCTTGACAAGGCCATGGGCATCGAAACCAACTCCCATCAATGCGGCACCGTGGTCATGGGCGACGATCCGGCGACCAGCGTGCTGGACTCGACGCTCAAGGCGCATGACCTCGACAATCTCTACGTTGTGGATGGGGGATTCTTTCCCTCATCCTCCGCGATCAACCCGGCCCTGACCATCGCCGCAATGGCCCTTCGGGCTGCCGCGAGCATTCGCGCCCGGTTCGGTGGGGGAGGGACGGCGCCCGCTTCGGTGGTAGCCGAGGATCGACACAACGGCTGACCCCGCACGCGCACGGTGCGGGGCATTCGAACCGCGGCATCACGATTGCCGCCAGAGCGAGAGGACAACGCCATGCTGCCGAACCGCGGATCGCGGCTCGATTCCTACCGACAGCACCGGAATGAGTGGTTCAAGACCGATCTGGACTCCCCGCTCGACCCGGTCGATCGGGAAGGCTTCACCGGACTCGACTATTTCCCGGAGCGCAAGGACCTTGTGTTCGATGCAGAAATCGACACGTCCGGCGACGGCATTGGCGAACGGGTCGACATTCCGACGACGGCCGGCACGGAGAAGACGTTCTACCGGGCGGGGCGCATCCATTTCACGGTCGATGGAAGCCAGGCAACGCTGTCGGTTTTCACCGATGCGAAGGGAACCCACTACTTCATTCCCTTCAAGGACGGCACGACCGGAAAGGAAACCTACAGCGG
>CAIPGK010000419.1 GCA_903864575.1 uncultured Chloroflexota bacterium | reverse complement strand
CAATGGCCGCGGCGTGGTCCTCGGCGTGCAGCCAATCACGAATCTGCTGCCCATCGCCGTAGACCGGGACCGGCAGATCGACGAGCGCGTTGGTCACGAAGAGCGGGACGAGTTTCTCCGGGTACTGGCGCGGGCCGATGGTGTTGCACCCGCGGGTGGTCACCACGTCGACACCGTAGGAAATGTGATAGGCCCTGCACATCAGCTCTCCGCCAGCCTTCGCCGCCGCATATGGTGAGCGTGGCAGCAGCGGGTCGGACTCGATCGAGGCATGGCCAGCCTCGACGTCGCCATAGACCTCATCGGTGGAGACCTGCAGCATGCGCTTGCCGTACTTGCGAGCGGCATCCAGCAGGGTCATCACGCCGATCACATTGGCGCGGGCGAACGCGTCGGGATCCAGCAGTGAGCGGTCGACGTGCGTCTCGGCGGCGAAATTGACGATGGCGTCGATCCTTGGCGCGAGGGCGTCAACGATCAGCGGATCGGCGATGTTCCCCTGCACGAACGAGAGCCGTGGGTTTCCCACCAGTTCGGAGAGATTGTCAAGATTCCCCGCGTAGGTCAGCGCGTCGAGCACGGTGACCATATCCTCGGGGTGGTTGTCCAGAACTTGCCGAACATAGGCGGACCCGATGAACCCGGCGCCGCCGGTGACGAGGATGTGCACGTGTCGCCCTTTCCTGCGGTCGTTCGCGCGGGAGTTCACAAGCCCACGCCGCCCCCGCACATTCTAGTGCGGGGTGATGCCGAGTTCCCGCGCAAGACGCGGCACGTAATCTGCGATTGCCGCGCGCCAGGGGCGCAGGACGATCCCGAGATCGGCCGCGCGGATGTTGCGCAGTTCGCTGTCGGCGGGCCGCGCCGCGGGGAGCGGGAATTTCGCGAGGAAGCCCTCGGTCGAGATCGGCTGCACCCATTCCACGGGGAATCCGGCGTGCCACGCGACCGCCTGCGCGAGTTCGAAGCGGGACGCTCGACCCGCATTCGCGAGATGAAAGATGCCGGCTCCGCCCGCGGCCGCAAGCGCGACGAGGGCGTCCGCCAGGTCCCCGGCAAAGGTTGGGGATCCCGCTTCATCGTCGACCACTTCGATCGAGCCACGAGCAGCGAGCACGTTGAGCACGGTGCGCGGAAAATGCTTCGCCGGTCCGCCGTAGAGCCATGCGGTACGGGCAACCGCGAAGCCCGGATCGGCCGCCAGCACGGCCAGTTCTCCGTCGCGCTTCGTCCTTCCGTAGACCGATATCGGGTCGGATGCGGCATCCTCCGGATAGGGCGCTCCCCCCTGCCCGGAAAAGACGAAGTCGGTGGAAACGGCGACGAGGCGCACTCCCCGCGCTCGGCACGCTTCCGCCATCCATCGGGCGGCGTCGACATTCATCGCCCGCGCGCCTCCTGGATCGCGCTCCGCGCCGTCCACGTCGGTCCATGCCGCCCCGTGGATGACGAGGTCAGGCCGGGCATCCTCGATGAGCCGTTCCGCTGCGCCAAGGCGGGTCAAATCCGCGGCAAGATCGATGCCCGGCCCCTCGCGATGCCCTGCGGAAACGGGTTGGGCCCCGGCCGCGCGAAGAGCCGCCGGGAGGTATGCGCCGAGTTGGCCGCCCGCTCCGGTGAAGAGGACGCGCGCGCCATCCAGGGTTCCGGGAGGCGCCATCAAATCACTGCAACCGAGGAGTGATCGCCGAGCAGCAGGCGGATTGCCTGCGGTTTCAAGGGCGACCGCTCGATGACGACCTCGCGACCGATCAGCGAATCGGCGATACGGTGCGAGACGTTCCGAATGATGGATCGATCGAGCACGATCGAGTGCTCGATTTCGCATCCGCTCAAGGTGCAACTCGCACCGATGGCCGTGAATGGACCAATGTAAGCGTCGCTGATGACCGCCCCTGCACCGATGACTGCTGGCCCGCGCACGGTGCTGCCGGCGACGGTCGCCCCGGCCTCGATGACCACCTCGCCCACAATGGTGGAGGCGTGATCGACGCTGCCGTCGATGCGACCCTTGAGGGTGGCGAGAACGAGGCGGTTCGCCTCCAGCATGTCGTCCTTCTTGCCGGTGTCCACCCACTGATCGGTGATCAGCGAGGACCGCACTTCATACCCGGCGTCGATGAGTCCCTGGATCGCGTCGGTGATCTCCAATTCGCCGCGCGCCGATGGCATCAGGCGCGGCGTGATCTCGTGGACTTCCGGCCCGAAGAAAAAAACGCCGATGACCGCGAGATCGGAGATCGGCTCCTTCGGCTTTTCGACCAGTTGCGTGACGCGCCCGGCGTCATCGAGCACCGCGACGCCGAATGCCGACGGATCGTTGACGTGCTTGAGCAGGATCTGCCCCTGACAGGAGGACTCGGCGAAGCGGCGAGCATGATCGACGATGCCGCCCATCAGGAAGTTGTCTCCCAGAAACATGCAGAACGGGTCATCAGCGAGGTATGCCTGCGCGGTGATGATGGCGTGAGCGAGACCGAGCGGCGCGGGTTGCGGGATGTAGGTAACCCGCGCGCCGAACGCGGAACCGTCGCCAACTGCCTCACGGACCTGCGATCCGGTGTCGCCGGTGATGATGCCGATGTCGGTGATGCCCGCCTCGACCAGTTGCTCGAGCGCATAGAACAGGACCGGTTTGTTGGCCACCGGAACGAGCTGCTTTGCGCCGGTGGCCGTCAGCGGGCGCAATCGCGACCCTTTGCCGCCCGCAAGGACCAAACCTTTCATCCGACGCATGACGCTTTCACCCCACGACCCGAACGGCGCGAACCCGACATGACCGACGGAGCAATGGTAGCAGGAACCCGGGCCCGTTCCGTTGGCGGACCTGAAGGCCGGGAGGCGGTGGTACACTCCCGGTCAGCCTACCGGAGCCCTCGCAGCGCTCCTTCGACCGAGGAATTCCCGTGGCGCTTTCGACGACGTCTCCCGCGGAACACGCACCCCAGCGGTCCGCCGCATTCTGGGCATCCCTGCAAATCTATCCGACGTTCCGGATGCTTTGGTTTTCATCGTTTGCGGCCAGCGTCGCCCAATGGATGCAGTCGGTCGCGCTCGGGTGGCTCGCGCTGACGTTGACGAACTCCCCCGGGTTCGTTGGGCTCGTTGCCTTCACCGCCGGCGCGCCATTTCTCGTCGTCGCTCCCCTCGGCGGAGCACTGATCGACCGGGTAGACCGGCGCAGGCTGATGCTCGTCTGTCAGGCGTTGGCGATGATCCTGGCGCTCATCGTCTCGGTGGACGTCATCGGCGGTTGGGTGCAGTCGTGGCACCTCATCCTGTTCGGACTGCTCAACGGCAGTCTTCAGGCGCTCCTCTCCCCCACGCAGCAGAGCCTCGTGCCATCGCTCGTCGAGCGTCAGGATCTGACCAACGCCATCGGCCTGATGAGCGCCGGGCAAAACATGACCCGCGTGCTCGGGCCTTCGCTGGCCGGGCTTGTCATCGGGCTGGTCGGAACCGGGGAGACGTTCGTGCTGCAGGCGTTGGCGCTTGCGGGCGCGTTCGTGCTGCTCCTGCAGGTGGCGCTGCCGGAGCGCGCCCCGCAGCCTGCCGGGAGCCGAAACCCGTTGGAGGGGCTCCAGTTGATCGCCACGCGCGAGGACCTGCGCGGCATTTTTCTGCTGGCGAGCATTCCGACGTTGCTGGTCTTCCCCTACATCAGCTTTCTGAACGTCTTCGCCCGGGATGTGCTCGGCATCGGGGCCCAGGGGCTGGGGGTTCTGATGGCCGCCTCCGGGCTCGGCGCGGTCGTCGGTGCGTTGACGATGGCCGGGAAGGGCCGCGGCGAGGGCATGGGGCGATGGTTGCTGATCGGCACGATCGTGTACTGCTTCGTCATCATGGCGCTCTGCTTCTCGCGCCACCTCATCATTTCGCTGCCGATTCTCTTCCTCGCGGGGTTCCTGGGGGCAGCGTTCATGGTGGGGAACAACGCGTCGATTCAGTTGCGAATCGACGATCGGGTGCGCGGCAGAGTCATGGGCGCCTACATGCTCACCTGGGGCATGATGCCGCTGGGGGCATTACCGATGGGGTTCGTCGGCCAGCATATCGGCATGCCGCACGCGGTGTTCGCGTTTGCTGCGATCGCCTGTGTGCTGACGGTCGTGCTCGGCCTCACCAACCGGACGCTCCGGGACCTCTGACCGGACGGAGGCTGACATGGTGAAGCCCCCATCCTCGAATCCTGCCAGCGACCCGCTCGGGCCCCCTACGCGATTCGATCCCGTCATCTACGGGGCGCTCGTCATCATCGTAGCCGTGCTGCTTGCGCTGCTTCCGGCAACCTTCACCAGCATCACCCGTACCCTGTTCGGGAGGTCCAGTTCCGTTTACCTCTTTCCGGACGGGAGCAGCATCGACCTCGATCAGGGATCCCCCCGCGGGAGTTCGGAGTCCTACATCAATATCGCGTTCAACAATGTCGAGGAGGAGTCCCACACCCTCACCGTCGCGATTTCCGGCGAGCGACACTGCCAGTCATCCTGCATGGACGGTCTGGAGTTGACGCTGGTCTCCTACGATGTCTCCGCCGAAGTGCTTCGCGGCCTGGGTCAATGGGTGACCATCCCGGTGCCGGTAATGCCGGGCGCGTTCAGCATGACCAGGGAGTTGCCAGTCCGGGGCTGGCCCGGGACATACCCGTTCGATGAGTACTTCATTCAGCTTGGCATTGGCGGTTCGCACCTGGTGGATGGCAAACGCGTGCCGCTCGAACCGGGAGACGCCAGTAGCGTGCTCGTCACGGTCCAGAACGCGACCTACGATCTCAGCATGCCGCCGCCGGCGGCCGTTCCAATCGAGCAGGTCGATGATCCCGAGGACGTATGGCATCCGGTCGGGGCGATGAACATCAGCTTCCACCGACCGTTCTACCTGCGAGTGCTCTCCGTAGCGCTGTTCACGATGGTGGCGGTCTCCACGGTGCTCGGGCTTTTCTCACGCAGTCTGCCCGCGGTGGTATTTGGCAATGCCGGACTGTTGCTGGGCATCTACTCGATTCGGTCGGTGTTGGTTCCCTACAGCCTGACCGTGGTGACCGCCGTCGATGTGGCAAGCCAATTGCTGATCCTGCTGATGCTGATCGGGTTGGTCGTGCGGATCGCGGCGATCATTCGGCAGAGGTCGGATCTGCCGGTCATCCCGGGCTGGCGGCCCCGTGGAGACAGATGAGCCGGCGCCCGATCGGGTTCGCTACACTGGATGATGCGTGCGATGTTGTGGGCCGGAAGGAATGGGCGCCATGATCGGAGAGGACAGCAACGACGCCCCGCGGGCGACGGATCGGATCGTCTATTTCCTGCTCCTGCTTGCGATTGTCGGGCTCGTTGTGACGCTGCCTTTCTCGCTGGGGAGCATCCGAACCGAACTGTTCGGGACTCCGGCCGGGACCCTGTACGACTTCCCATCGGGAGAGCCGATCAAGGTGGCGGTCGCCCAGAAACTGGAGAAGATCGAGGGGTTCTACAACATCACCCTGGTCAACGTGAACGAGGAATTGGGCAGCATCGACATCGCGGTGTCCGGCAACCGCGAGTGCGACAACGGGTCCTGCCCGCAGTTCGAGGTGAGTCTCATCGCGTATAACAGCGATGCCGTTTTGCGTCGTGGCCTCCCTCCGGCGGAAAGGATCACCATTCCCAAGGATGATGTCTCCTACAGCCAGCAGGTGACGCTGCCGGTGGTCGGCATGCCAAGCCAATACCCTTTTGATTCCTACCGGCTGCGCCTCGGAGTGGCGTTCTCTCGAGTCGTTGACGGGAAAACGGTCTATCTCCCCGCCGGCCAGGTCGAGGGATACTCCTACGGCACGATCCAGAACTCGACACGGGACTTCGTGATGCATCAT
>CAIPGK010000418.1 GCA_903864575.1 uncultured Chloroflexota bacterium | reverse complement strand
TGCAGGTCTCGTCGAACCGGAAGGCCTCGCTCAGACCGGACGCAGGCCCCTTTTGCGCGGCGTGCAAGCGCGCTAGCGAAGCGGCCACGTCCTCGACCGGGTATTCGGGTTTCTTGCGCAATTCCCCTGGCAACCACTCGTAGAGCATCGTCGGCGCACCATCGATATGCCACGCCTCGGGAAGCACCGGCAGGACCACGGCTGCGGTGGGTACGCCTCGGGCACGAAGATCTGCGATGAGAGCGGACTCGTAGGCGGCATGTTCCTCGATGCGGGAACTGCTGTAGTTTCCTGACACCCGGAACACTTTCAGCACCAGGACGCGCCCCTGCGAAAAGACCTTGTACAGGCGATTGCCCGAGGACACTGCAAGGCGCTCTACTGCAGGAAGTGACGGCAGCGCGTAGTACTGCTGCAGGCCCTCGGCGATCGAAGCAAGTTCGGACGAAGAGTGGATCGCGCCATCTCTCTCCCTGTCGAAGACGAGCCTGGCGCCAAAACGGCGCAGGAACGCGTCCTTCTCCTCGGCGTGTCCGCCGGACGGAAAATGGACATATGCGTCCAGCAGATGCTCTACGCAATTCAGGTTCCGGTAATCGGCGACAGCGGAGGCCGCCTGGGTGCCGTCGAGAGGAATCTCGCCCAGGTGATACACGGCACAGGTGTTCGATGCCTGACGGTTCACGAGCCGCCATGACGAGGGCAGATGCCCCTCGAGGGACTCGTCGAGTTCCACCAGGATGTCGATGTCCGAGCCGAGTTTGACCAGCTTGCCGTGGACAAAAGGCACCTGGTAGCGGCCCAACTCTCCGCGCATTGCCGACCCCATCAGATAAACCCGGGTCACGCATCCGAAGGCCGCCGCCTCGCGCCGCAGCGCCTCTTCGACCTGTGCGCCGACACGGGCCTGGGCCTCAGGGTCGTAGATGTTCTTGCGCGGCTTGACGAATCCGAACTGGAACTGTGAGAGAAGCGCGCTCCAACCACGGTAAAGCTCCTCGGCGTCCTGCTTTCCGGAACGTCTGCGCGCGCTGTACGGGAAGATCACGCCGCCCGCCTGGCCCGCATGAAGCCAGAGCTGGGGATCGGTTTCCGCGGTCACTCCCTCCCCGCGCAAAACGGTGAAATAAAGATCCAGGACCTGGCACTTGATGCGGTTGATGTCGTTGGCATCGACGGTCGCAGAACAGGACCCGAGGAAATCCACCAATCGGGCAACGCCGGAGAGGGCGCGGAAACGTCGAAAGTCCTGCGCGACCAGGCCGACACTGGAGCGGACCTTGACGGTCAATGCCTCCCCCCTGAAGGTCCACAGCGTACCGGCTCCCTCGGCCTCGAAGCCGATGTACCGGAAGACGTCCTTGACCTTGGGAATGTGATAGGGCGCCACGGCAATCGAGAGGGTCTCGTCAGGGGCATTCCCCTCGGCCAGTACGAAGTCGACCTCGTTTTCCTCGAGCAGTGCGAGCACCTCGGGATGACTGCGCGCGTACCCCGCGGAGGTATCGACAGATGCGAACACAGCCGCGAGCTGCAGGAACTCCTCACGGTCCAGCAGCAGTTTGTAATTCCGGTAATGGAAGTGGTATCCGTCGCCACACTCCTCGAGAGAGAAGCGTCTTGGATGGTACTTGACCTCGTTTTTCAGCCTGGACTCGGTCCAGATCCGGACATCGTCCTGGTTCGCGTTGGGTAGCTTGCCGTCCTCGTAGTTCCGCTCGCGGATGATCGCTCCCAGTTCGCCGGACTGGCGAAGGAACACGGCGGCGAACTCCTCGAATTCGGGGCGCCCCATCTCTATCCGGAGATCCCTGAAGTGGATGTGGATGTTTTCCTCCATGTCGAGGAAGAGATTGCGATGCTTGGGCTTGGAGAGAATCTGCCCCCGGAAAATGACCTTCTTGATGACTCCCATAGGGGCTCCCTTTGCGGGTTACGGATGCGCACGGCCCCGGAACTATAGTCGAGCCCCCCTGCCCTCGCCCGGGACAGGATGTCGTCCTTTGGTACAGTGCTCGCCCTCCGTTGGTGCTACTAGACTTCCACTCAGTCATCAGTCCGTCCCATCGGACCAAACAGGAAGCGCCAGATGCCCGCCGGTCAACCAATCGCCACCGTCTCCTCGATCACGGGCACCGCTTTCGCCAAGGATGCGGACGGCAACCTGCGACCTCTGCGCGAAGGAGATGTGCTGAAAGAAGGCGAATCGGTCGTCACGGACGCCGGAGGCCGGGTAGAGCTCGCCTTTTTTGATGGCGGCGAACTGGTCGTCGCTGAAAGCCGTACCGTGATGGTCACGCCGGAAGCAAGCCCTCAGGGCAGCCCGGACGCATCCGAGTCTGCAGTGCAGTCGCAGACCATCGAAGACGTGCTCAAGGCAATCGCCGAAGGGCGTGATATCGACGTCACGCTCGATGCCACTGCCGCCGGCCTTGGCGGAGGCGGCGGTGGCGACGCGCATGGATTCATTCGGGTTCTGCGCTTGTCCGAAGATATCAACCCGCCCGTCTTCCGGTTTCCGCCCCCTGGGCGAGGCGTCGACCCGATACCTCTCGGAGAGGCCCAAGGCGCGGATCCCGCAACGGCGACTACTCCCACTACTGTCACGAGCCCGACCACGGTCACGAGCCCGACGACCGTCACCAGCCCGACGACCGTCACGAGTCCGACCACGGTCACAAGTCCGACGACCGTCACGAGTCCGACCACGGTCACCAGTCCGACGACCGTCACCAGTCCGACCACGGTCACCAGTCCGACAACCGTCACGAGCCCGAC
>CAIPGK010000417.1 GCA_903864575.1 uncultured Chloroflexota bacterium | reverse complement strand
GCGCGATCTGCACCCTGTCCTCGCGGCGGCGCTGCCGGGGGAGCGGGAGCAGGCGGCCCGGATGCTCCTCGACTGGCTGCGGCGGGCGCTCGCCATCAAGTCACCGTATCTCGACGCGGGCGAGCAGACGAGCACCTCCAACCAGAGTTTCAACTACCTCCGCGAGCCGTGGGCTTTCGCGGAGGGCGAGCAACTGGAGCAGGGCAAGGTGGCCCGGCTCGGCGTCGTTCCCAGGATGGGGAAGCGCTACGAGGAGGGCATTACCGCGAAATCCGCGCTCGGGCAGCGGCTGCGGCGGCGCTCGACCTGGGGCTCGGTGCTCGAAAAGCGGCTGAAGGCGGATGAACTGCCTCCCCTGGCCGAGGGGTTGCTGGCGGCGCTGGTCCGCGGCGGGTATGTCGAGCAGATCCCGGGCACGGGGCGCGACCGGGACCCGCGATGGCAACTGCAGGCCGGGGCGATGGTCTGGCTGCCGGGGGATGGCGAGATCCGCCCCGATCTGTTCCAGACGAAGGAGGCGGCCGAGGTCGAACGGAAGGCCAACGAGTTCTTCCGCGACCTGTATGGCACCGTCGCGCTCTCGTTCAAGGGGATGACGGCGCGGGAGCATACGGCGCAGGTTCCCGCGGAGAAGCGCGAGGAGCGCGAGATCGCGTTCCGGAGCGGCGAGCTGCCGATTCTCTTCTGCTCGCCGACGATGGAACTTGGCGTCGACATCGCCGACCTCAACGCGGTCAACCTGCGGAACGTGCCGCCGTCCCCCGCCAACTACGCGCAGCGATCCGGGCGGGCGGGGCGAAGCGGGCAGCCGGCGCTGGTTCTCACCTACTGCACGTCGATGAGCCCGCACGACCAGTATTTCTTCCGGCGGCAGGGGCTGATGGTCGCCGGGGCGGTGTCGCCGCCGCGCATCGAACTGGCGAACGAGGAGCTGGTGAAGGCGCACCTGCGGGCGACGTGGCTGGCGGGCACCGGGCTTTGGCTCGGTCAGTCCATGAAGCAGGTGGTCGACCTCGAGCAGCGGGAGGACGGACTGCCCCTTCGCGAGAGCGTCCGGATGGCGCTGGCGGACGAGGGCGCTCGCCGTGAGGGGCTCGCCCGGGGGCGGCGGCTGATGGACGCCATGGCCGGGGAGCTTCGCGGCGCCGGGTGGAACCGCCCGGGCTGGCTGGAGAGCGTCATCGACAACGCGGTGCGGGATTTCGACGCCGCGTGCGACCGCTGGCGGCAGTTGTATCTCGCGGCGTGGCGGCAGCGGGAGGTTCAGCACCGGATCGCGGGAGACCATTCATCGAGTCCGGATGCGGTGAAACAGGCGATCCGGCTGCGCGGGGAGGCCGAGGCGCAGTTGCAGTTGCTGACCGACGAGCAGGGCTCGGTCAACAGCGACTTCTACCCCTATCGCTACTTCGCGGGGGAGGGATTCCTGCCGGGGTACAACTTCCCGCGGCTGCCGCTGACGGCCTACATCCCCGGCGGGCGGCAGAAGGGCGAGCGCAACGAGTTCGTCTCGCGGGCGCGCTTCCTCGCGGTTTCCGAGTTCGGGCCGAACAACTCGATCTACTACGAGGGGAACCGGTTCCGGATCTCCAAGGTCATCCTGCCCGCCGGGGAGGGCGAGCAGGCGGACCGCACCAACACGGCGAAGATTTGCGCGGTTTGCGGGTACGGACACATGGGCGAATCGCTCATGGACGAGGCCTGCCGCAATTGCGGAACCCCGCTGCGCGAGGGGGGCGTTCGCTACATGTCCACGCTCTTCCGGATGCAGAACGTGGCGACGGTGAAGACCGAGCGGATCACCTGCGACGAGGAGGAGCGGCAACGGCAGGGGTACGACCTGCTCACGGCCTTCCAGTTCTCGACGCGGGCGGACGGGCCGGACTACGAGCGCGCCGAGTTCATCACCGGCGACGACGGGGCGGACGGGCGGATCGCGCAGGCGATCTACGCGCCGACGGCGACGATCTGGCGGATCAACCTCGGGTGGCGGCGGCGCAAGGACAAGGATGTCGAGGGGTTCCTGCTCGACATGGAGACGGGCGAATGGTCCCGGCAGGAGCAGGAACTGGGCGACCCGGGCGAGGCCGATGACGGCGCCGCGCCGAAGCCATCGCGGCAGGTGAAGCGGGTCGTGCCCTACGTGAACGACACGCGGAACGCGCTGCTGTTCGAGCCGGAGCCGGGAAGGATCGACCCGGCCACGCTGCCGACGCTGATGGAGGCGCTGGCGCGCGGGATGGAGTCGCTCTTCCAGCTGGAGGGGAGCGAACTGGCCGCGGAGCTGCTGCCGAGCGGGAAGGACCCCCAGCGGATTCTCTTCTACGAGGCCTCCGAGGGGGGCGCCGGGGTGCTGAACCGGCTGGTGGAGGAACCGGACATCATCGCCGAGGTGGCGCTGGCGGCGCTGGAGGTCTGCCACTACGACCCCGCCACGGGGGAGGATCTCCGGCGGGCGCCCGGCGCGGCGGAGGACTGCGAGGCCGCCTGCTACGGCTGCCTGCTCTCCTATGGAAACCAGCCGCTGCACCCGCAACTGGACCGGGCCGCGGTGCGCGACATCCTGCTCGACATGCGGGCCGCCACGGCCCGGCCAAGCGGGCGCGCCCGCTCCCGCGAGGACCAGCGCGACGGGTTGCTGGCCGCCTGCGCGAGCGAATTGGAGCGGGAGTTCATCCGCTTCCTCTACCGGGGCGGCTACCGGCTGCCGGACCGGGCGCAGACGCTGCTCG
>CAIPGK010000416.1 GCA_903864575.1 uncultured Chloroflexota bacterium | reverse complement strand
GGTCCGCCGCCATGTCGGCACCGACGCCGCGCACGTCTATGGCGGCCTGCTGGGCCAGCTGACCGCCTGGTGCGAGGAACACGGTGTCGCCTATCAGGGCGTGCCCGTCGGCACCATCAAGGCGTTCGCCACGGGTAAGGGCAACGCCGACAAGGCCGCCGTTATCGCCGCGGTCCAGGCGCGCGGGTTCTCGCCGGCCGACGACAACGAGGCCGACGCCATCGCCATCCTGCTCTGGGCCATCGAGACCGGCGGAGGTGTGCGATGAACTGGTATCCCCGCGGCTATGGCGGTGAACGCCGTGATCCCGAGCAGGTCAAACGCGATGGCTGGCGCGAGATGGGTGTCCTGGCCGTCTCGGCTTGCGACCAGCGGCTGAACTGGGCCGAGAAGGAGTTCATCCGCCAGATCGGCGAGAAGCTCTACGGCGCTGCCTCCAAGACCTGGAGGTAGGCCCATGGCTCGTGGACGCAAACGCAAAGCCGGCAAGCGCCACCCATGCGGCAAGCTGGTCAGGCCCACCAAGGGAGAAACCCAGGCCCAGATCCTTGCCACTGTGGTGGAGGCACGCCAGCGCCACTACGGGGTCTCCGCTGCCCAGGCGCGTGATCAGCGCCTCAGCTCGGCCCTCGGTCGGTTGGCGTTTACCGGCGCCATCACCCAGCAGCAGTACGAGGCTGGCCAGAAGTTCGGGGAGGTCTATCACCGCCACCAGTTGGTGACCGGCCTGCCCCTGCCCAGCCCAAGCTCGGTTGCCGGTCTGATGGCCAGCGCCGGGAGCTTCGGTGGTTCGGGTGACCCGCCTGACATCGACCTGATCGAGAGGGTCCGCCGCCACTACGACGCGGCCCTGAGGGCGCTCAAAGACTGCGACCACGACCGTGACCGGTTACCGGGCCAATCACCCAGCCGGCTGGTCTACCGGATCGTGTGCCTGGATGAGGATGCGGGACGGCTACCGCAGGCCGACCAGGTGAACCTGCACCACGGCCTCGATGGGCTGGGATATCTGTTCGGGCTCGTGCGGGAAGTGCCCCGCAAAGTGCTGTAATCGTTGAATTATGCTTTGACCGGCTGGTGTGCGGTCCGTAGTGTTCCGAAATCGAGGATTTAGAACTGCGACCGGGAGCCCAGTGCTTTTGGTCGTCGGTCTCAGGGTCGGGTGATGGCGGACCGTCTGCGCGGACGAGCTGCGGTCATCCAACGACTGAGACGCCTGCAGGCCGAGCCGCTCTGCCGGGACTGTGCTGCGAAGGGTCGGATACGGGAGGCCACCGTGCCCGACCACATCGTGCCGCTGACCCACGGTGGATCGGACGAGGACAGCAACATCCGCTGCCTCTGCGCCGACTGTCATCTGGCCCGTACGGCCGAGCAGTTCGGTCATCGCAGGAGGGTTGCGACCGGCCCGGACGGCTGGCCCAGCCCGTGACCGCACCGGGGGGGGGCGGTTCGTAACTTCGCTTGGTAGGCGAGGGAAACCGCGCATGGTCCAAACTTCACGCGACCGCGAGTTAGCGACCGGGGGTCAGGGCCGAACAAGTCGGGGCGCTGGTTCTAATTGACTGGATTGGCGCGGCGATCAGAGCGTTAGTGGTTCCACCAAATCGGAGCCTGCGATGACCGACTCGACCCTTACGACCCGCAATCTTGACTGGGGATTCTACGGTTCCAGCGCGGGATTTACGGATGCAGGCGACGCCTGGGCAAAAGCCCTCGCAGCGGTTGGCAAGGCCACCGGTGCGGCTGCCGACGGTGTCCGCGACTTCCTCGATAGCCGCCACGGCCGCCACTTCGCTGACGACGTTCACAACGGTATCCACGCAGGGCTGCCTATCGCAGCCGCGATCGACGCCGCAGTCACCCGCTGGATGGGCTGGACCATCAGCCGGGCCACCTCGCGCGAGACCGGCATCCCCAAGGGGCTGCCCTATCTGACGGGCTTTGTGACCCACTTCGAAATTCAGGCCGAACAGGCCGACTGACGGCGCTTTCCCGGCGCTCACCGAAAGGAGCGCCATGACGCAGGATTGGCCCGCCGATCAGGTCGAGCGCAGGAGCGTATCGGCCCTCGTGCCCTATGCCCGAAATGCCCGCACTCACAGCGACGAACAGGTGGCCCAGATCGCCGCCTCCATCCGCGAATGGGGCTGGACGGTGCCGGTTCTGATCGACGAGGACGGCGGCCTTATCGCCGGCCACGGCCGGGTGCTTGCGGCCCGCAAACTTGGCCTGGCCGAGATCCCGGTGATGGTTGCGACCGGCTGGAGCGAGGCGCAAAAGCGCGCCTATGTGCTGGCCGATAACAAGCTGGCGCTCAACGCCGGCTGGGACGCTGACCTGCTCCGCGTCGAGCTGGCCGATCTACAGGCCTTCGACTTCGACCTT
>CAIPGK010000415.1 GCA_903864575.1 uncultured Chloroflexota bacterium | reverse complement strand
GCCTCGGCGGCGTCGATGGCCTCGGCGACGACCTCCTCGACCGCCGCGACGGCAGCTTCGCGGGAGATGGGGTTGCCAGCCTCATCGACGCCGGTGACGACGACGGTGATGGCAGGCTTGAGGCGGCCGACGAGGTGGACGATGACGCTGTGCTCGCCAGAGGTGCGGAGCTGCTCGTCGAGGACGACCTTGCGGCGGTCGATCTCTTCGCCGACGAGCGCGGAGAGCTTCTCGGCGATGTCGCCAGCGGTGACGGAACCGTAGAGGCGGCCCTGCTCGCCGGCGCGCTCGGTGAACTCGAGGCGGAGGCCGTTGATGCGGTCAGCGAGAGCCTGGAGCTGGGCTTCCTGGCGTGCGACCTTGCGAGCCTTGACCGCGAGGTTGTGCTCGGCGGTCTTGATCTCGCCGGGAGTGGCGACGACGGCGAGGCCCTGGGGGATCAGGAAGTTGCGGGCGTAGCCGTTGGACACCTCGCGAATCGTGCCGGCCTCGCCCACTTTCGGCACGTCCTGGCGCAGTACAACCTTCATGTCAGCCGTAAACCTTCCCAGCGTCATTCACACAAATGCGCCGCGCGGATGGCGCGACGCCGCCGGGACGCGCAACGCCCCGGATAGCAGCCGGAATCCTACACGCTTGCGGCGGGTTCGGCAATGGCGGTATGACGTGGTGTCACGGGGCCGTGCACCAGAGCGACCTTCCCAATCGCCGCCCGGCAGGCGTCCGGCCCCCTCCCCGACCCCTGCCCCGGTGCGGCGGGAGCGGGGCTTTTCCTTTCTGTGGGTGGTGCGGTGGGAGGGGCGTGAGAGTGGAAGGGGTGGCGGTGGTGGTGGGGCAGGGGTTGGGGCAGCGGGATGAGGGCCAGCGGGAGGCCGTAAGGGCGGCTGACGGATCGTTGACGGTGCAGGGGTCAACTGGTATGGTCGCAGGCAAGACAGGTGTGGGTTGACGAGGATGCACATCCTGCGGGGGCGCTCTTGCAATGTAGCGGGCGGACGACACGATGACGACGATCCGGGATGTGGCGACGCGGGCGGGGGTGTCGACGGCGACGGTATCGCGCGCGCTCTCGGGCCGTGGGTACGTTGGGGCGGCGACGCGAGATCAGGTGGAACGGGCGGCGGCGGAGTTGAACTACATTCCGAATGCGCTGGCGCGGGGGCTGAAGACGCGGCGGTCGGGGCTGATCGGGCTGGTGATCCCGGAGATTGCGGATCCGTTCTTTTCGGAACTGGCGCAGTGGGTGGAGCAGGCGGCGAGCGAGCGGGGCTTCCAGGTGCTGCTCGGGGCGTCGCTGGGCGACCGGGAACGGGAGGCGACCTACCTGAACCTGATGGTGGCGCATGAGGTGGACGGGGCGATCGTCTGCCCGGCGCGGGAGGCGCAGGCGACCTGGGAGGTGGTGCAGCGGCACGGGATCCCGACGGTGTTCGTGGATGACTACCCGCGGGGCGTGCCGGTGGATGCGGTGCTTTCGGACAACGCAGGGGGGATGGCGCTGCTGACGCGGCGGATGCTGATGCTGGGGCATCGGCGCATCGGGCTGGTGGGAGGGCAGCGGTCATCGGTGCCGGGACGTCAGCGTGAGGAAGGGTACGTCTCGGCGCTGGTGGAGGCGGGGATCGAGGTTGACCCGGCACTGATGACGGGTGGAGATTGGACGGTGGCGGAGGGGGAGCGGCGGGCCGGGGCGATGCTCGATCTCCCGGACAGGGCGACGGCGCTGCTCGCGGGCTCGGCGCCGCTGGCGGCGGGGATGATGCGGGCGATCCGGGCACGGGGGCTGCGAGCGCCGGATGATGTGTCGGTGGGGACGTTCGACGATCCGTTGCTGGCGAGCGACATGGACCCGTTCATGACGTGCGTGCAGCAGCCGATCGACCGGATCTGTTCGACGGCGGCGCGGGTGCTGCTGGCGCGGATGGATGGGTTGGAGATCGGTGCGCCGATGGTGCATGTGCTGCCGGTGGAGTTGACGGTTCGGCGGTCCTGCGGGGCGGCGCTGGCGGCGGTGCGGTAAGCGCGGCGGAGTTGTCGCGCTCGAATCGGCCAAGGGGTGAGGCCCGGGCTCGTGGTGAGGCGTCTCTGGCAGGATGGGCCGGTGGCGCGATGCGAAGGCGGGGGGATGCGCTGATGCGAGCCGCCGCCTTCCCGAGTGGTTCGATCGTGGCGAGCGGGTGACGGCGCGGCGAGGCTGCAACGGCGGTTCCGACATCGGCGGACCGCGCCCGGAATCACGGGTGATGGGACGGGCCGTGGCGTCGAGCGGCTGAGGATCCCTTCAATACCCTGAAGCAGCAATGAGCATGGGCAGAGCGCGAGCAACGGCGCGGGGGCTGCCGCGCCGGGGAGCGCTGCTGTCCGCGTCGGCGTGGGTGGGCCAGTTGCCGGATCGGGCAGCGAGGATGTGGTTGCCGAGCAGGGGTCGTCGGGTGAGCCGCGGAGTGGAGCGCGTTGCGTCTCCTGGCAGGGACGGAGGCCGGGGGGCTGGGCAGGGTGTCAGGGGTGGAGGTCGATGAGGCCGGAGGGGCCGAAGAGGGGTGGGATGTCGAGGCCGATGGAGGCCCATGCGACCGCGGGGATGCCGATGTCGCCGACGGTGATGTGGCCGGTGACGGGGATTGCGGCGGGGGCGAGAAGACCGGTCTTTGGAAGGGCGAGGGTGATGGTGCGGGTTGCGCGGATGCAGGGATCCCGGGGAATGCCGGATGCGGCGTCGAGGCCGGAGGGGAGATCGACGGCGAGGATGGGGGCGGGGTGGGCATTGGCGGCGTGAATGAGGTCTGCGCTACGGCCGGATGGGGGGCCGGCGAGGCCGAAGCCGAGGAGGGCGTCGATGGTGAGATCGGC
>CAIPGK010000414.1 GCA_903864575.1 uncultured Chloroflexota bacterium | reverse complement strand
TGCTCAATCTCTCCGTTCCGGCCGTTCGGGCTCCGTCCGGCGGTCGTGTCCAAGAGTCAACATGCGGGCGACTCGTTGACCGGAGGATACCAGAGGAGTGTCCCGTGGTCAAGTAGTTGTCCCCATTGTCCACCGGCGAATCCATGACTGGCGTTGGCAACGACCGAAACGCCAGCAAAACGACAATGCCGTAAGTGGCGACAGTAGCGATGGCGGAATCCCACGGGATCGCTGTCGTTACCCCCGTTTGCAACCAACTCATCGTGCCCGTCACGACTCGTTTCACGCGCCAGCGGCCACGGAAATGCGTTCTGGCCGGGTTGACCAACTGCAGGGGTTTCGCCAGTACTGCTCCGCGCACAGGCTCCATGTCGCGCTGCCTGTGGCGAAACCGGCTCGGTCCGGGTACTGTTCGCCCCCGGAGACCGGCCACATGCGACGTCCTCGCCCCTTTCTGGCCATCAGTTCGATCGAGGAGTTCGGATGCCTGCCCAGTTGTTGAAAGGGGCCCCGGTCGCCGCCCGGATACGCGAGCGCGCCGCCAGCGCCGCCGCAGTGCTGCGCCATCAGGCCGGGATCGCCCCGACTCTGGCCACCATTCGGGTCGGCAGCGACCCATCGGCCACGGCGTATCGAAACTCGATCGAGCGGTCAGTCGCAAAAGCCGGCGTCGATCATCATGCTGTCTCGCTTGCCGAGGATGTCTCCACCGCCGACTTCGTCGCTGCCATTCACCGCGCCAACGACGACCCGTCCGTCCATGGCGTCCTGCTCCTGACGCCGTTGCCGGAGCACCTCCCGATGGACCTGGTCATCGAGAATCTCGACCCGATGAAGGACGTCGACGGTCTCACCCCACTGAATGCGGGCAGGCTCCATCTCGGTCTGCCGTCGCTGCGTCCGAGCACGCCGCAGGGCGGCATCGAACTGCTTGATTACTACGACATCCCGATCGCCGGACGGAACGCCGTCGTGGTCGGCCGCAGCAACATCGTCGGCAAGCCGATGGCCGCACTCCTGACTGGCCGTCATGCAACGGTGACCCTGTGCCACCGCCAGAGCAGTGACTACACTCGCGCATTGCGCGACGCGAACCTTGTCGTTCTCGCCGCGGGGAGGCCGGGCTTGCTTCACGGCTCGATGCTTGGACCGGATACCGTCGTTCTCGATTTCGGAATCAACGTGATTGGCGACACCATCGTCGGCGACGCGGATGCCGAGTCGGTCATCGAGGCCGCGGCTGCCTATACGCCGGTGCCGGGCGGCGCCGGACCGGTTACGGTAATGGTTCTGGCCCGAAACACCGTGGCTGCCGCCTTCGCCTCGCTCGGGAAGATGCTCGATCCCAACCCATCGCCCGACGCTGCGCCGTGGGAGGCCTGACGGGTTCCGCCGAGGCGTGGTACACTCCGCGCCGCGTTGGGGTGTCGTCTAACGGTAGGACGCCTGACTCTGGATCAGGTAGTTGGGGTTCGAATCCCTGCACCCCAGCCAACGCGATTCCCGCCTCGGGCGGATCGGGAACCGGTCGGAGCGATGCTCTGGCCGGTTTTGCGTGTCAGGTGAAACCCATGCCCCGCCCTCGAGCGATCCCGGAAATTGACGGTGCGGTGCCAGCTCCGGCGGCATCCCGGCGCGGAATCCTGGCAATGTCCATCCTCGGGCTGACCTTCGCGCTTGCTGGCTGTGGCGGCTCCGGGAATGGATCCGCCGGAAGCAATCGCGAGGGCATCTGGAAGGTCTCGGCGGCTGGCGGCGATCCGAAGCTCATCGCCAACTCACCTGACCGTCCCTGTTGGGCGCCCGACGGCACGCGCATCGCCTGGAGCAATGAGAACGGGGTGTGGATCGCGTCATCCGAGGGCGTGGACGCGATCCGCGTCCTTGGCGTACGCTCCCCCTCGCCACCCTCCTTCAGTCCCGATGGCAGTCGCATCGCGGTCATGGACCCGGAGCGGCATGCGCTTCACATCGTCGACCGCGACGGCCGCAACGAATCGACCTACCCGATCGGCGACGCGACACATGGCGACTCCTCGGCGCCGTCGGTCCAGCGCAACATTCCGGCATGGGCTCCAGACGGAAAAGCCATTCTGGTTTCGGGCTGGAACGGCAATGGCGACAGCATCTACCGTGTTGACGCTTCGACAGGTCAAGCGGCGGAGATCGCGGTGATCCGGACTTCGAACATTCCCTTTGACACCGGGAAGCCCGAAAACGGCAATCGGGCGGTAGCGAACGCCGTCTGGCCCGGGTGGTCGCCTGACGGCAGGACGATCGCATTCGCCGCTCTGCCGCAGGTTTCCGGTGGTCAGGGTGGAATCCTCTCCGTTGCGGTCCAGAGCGGCGACCAGCGGCGGCTCGCCCCCGTCCTGCCATCGTTCGGCCCGCTCTGGTCACCAGACGGCAGCGCACTTCTCGCCGTCGCGCCAACCGATAAAGGTGTCAGGCTCGTGAGGATCTCGTCCCAAGGCGGGGATATGTCGGCATTCCCCATGCCGGACGGCCTGGTCCCGATCGACGCCGACTGGTCCCCGGACGGGAGCCGCATCGCCTTCTCCGCTTCAGGCGCCATTCACGTGATGGATGCCGCCACCGGTCAGATCGACACGCTCGCCGATTCTCCGCTCGTGGATCTCTCGCCGGTATGGTCCCCTGATGGGGCGTGGATCGCGTTCAGATCGGAACCGGACACCTTCGACCAACCTGTGTTGCCCCCCAACCCCTGATCCGGCTCACCCGGGCGGTTCGGGGTCGCCCGCGTGATCTTCCACCGCGGCAATTTGGCCCGAACGGAACGTTGCCCGCGGGAGACGACCCAACGCAGCGCCGGACCAGTCAGACGAGTCCGTGCCCGTGACGATGACCTGAGCGTCGATGCCGGCTGTCGTCTCCTCGAGCAATCGCCGGTGGGCCGGATCGAGTTCGGAGAGCACGTCGTCCAGGAGAAGGACGGGGGGTTCGCCCGCATGCTCCGTCATCAGGGCCGTCTCCGCGAGTTTCAGGGCGATCACCGCGAGTCGCTGCTGCCCGCGCGACCCGTAGACCCCGAGATCCACACCGCCGCTCCTGAAGGCGAAATCATCGCGATGCGGGCCAGCCACCGACACACCGCGCCGGACCTCTTCGAAACGCCGCCGCTCGAGTTCCTCCGAAAAGCGCTGCCGCGCCGCCTGCCGCACGATTTCGTACTCGCGCTCTGGGGCGAAGCCCTGTCCGGAGATGCCGGATAGATAGACCAGCTCGAGACCCAGCCCGCCGGTCACCGACCGAAACCGCTCGTTCGCAAGCTGGGTCAGCCGCCAGATCGCCTTTGCGCGAGTGGCGGCGACCACCGACCCCTGGTCAAGCAGCTCCTCGTCCCAAAAGGCGAGCTGACCACCGACAAGCGGCGAGTTCGGGACTGCACGCTCTCGTTGCAGGGATTTCAGCAGGCTGTTGCGCTGCTCGAGCACCCGTCCGTAGCGGGAAAGCGCGCGCAGATAGGCTCCGCTCGTCTGGCTGATCGCAAGATCGAGATATCGGCGGCGTAGCGAGGGACTGCCCGACGCGAGCGCGACATCCTCAGGCGAGAAGAGCACCGCCTTCAGCTGCCCCACCGCATCGGAGGCGCGCGACGGTCGACCATTCACCCTGATCGACTTCCGGGCAACGCCTCCACGCTCGGCATCGCCCTGCAGGCGTAGCTCGATCTCCACCGGACCATCGAGACGGATGACGGTGCCCACAAGGCGCGCGAACGGCGCGACCCCGAATTCTTCACCGCTGCCCCAGCGGATCGTCTCGCGATCCGATCCGGACCGTGGCGAACGCGTTGTTGCCAGCATCATGATCGCCTCGAGCAGCGATGACTTGCCGCTGGCATTTGCGCCAAGCAACCGCATACCGGACGGATCGAACCGCAGGTCAAGGCGCTCGTAGGCGCGAAACTGCTCCAACTCGAGGTGCGACAGGTACATGAGCGGATTGTGCGCAGGCCGGGTCAGTTCGCGCCAATCACCATCGGCATGATGACGTGGTCATAGTCGCCGCCATCGGCCGGCCGGACAACACCAGCCTGGTTGGAGCCATTGAACCCGAGGATCACCTGACCGCCCTTCAGCACGCCCAGAACTTCGTTCAGGTACCGGGCGTTGAACGCAATCTGGGTGCCCGGGCCACTGACACCGGCGTCCACGAAGCTCTGGCTGCTGCCCCGCTCCGCGGCGTTGGCCGACACCTCGACCGAGCCGAGATCGCCGTCCTCGTCCGCTCCGGCGACGGTGAGGCGAATGACGTCGTTGTTGTCGCGCGCAAAGTACCCGGCGCGACGGACCGCCGTTTGCAGGGCATCGCGACCGACGGTGACGGTGGTCGAGAAGTCGCGGGGAACGATCGCACGGTAATCGGGGAAGGTGCCTTCGATCAGCCGCGAGAGGAAGACGGTGCCGTCCACCCGCACCACCAACTGGCTGCGATTTGGAGTCAGCGCAAGTCGCACCGGTTCGGTTGCGTCGGCGATGATCCGCGCCAACTCCCGCATGGCGCGGGCCGGCACAATGGCGTCGAGCTTGTCCGGGGCGGGTTCAGCCAACGAACCGGAGCGGACCGCGAGGCGGAACCCATCGGCGGAGGCTAGCGTCAGCCTGCTTTCCTCGAACCGCGCGAGCACACCGGCGAGGACCGGGCGGCTTTCGTCAGACGCTGCGGCAAATTCCACCTGCGCAATCATCTCGCGCATCATGCCAGGATCGACCACGGCGGAGAATCCGTCTCCGGTGTCGGACTGGAGCACCGGAAAATCATCCGGGTCCATTCCGTTGATGTCAGCCTTGGTCGCACGCTTGCCGTCGCCGCTCTGGACGTTCAGGGAGAATCGTCCGGATTGAGACCGCAGGCGAACATTCCCCGCCGGCAGGGTGTTGACGAACTCGGCGAGCAGACGGGCGTCGACCGTAACCTGACCCGGATCGAGCACTGCCGCCTCGATGGAGGTCGTGATGCCGATTTCGAGGTTCGTGGCCGCGATCCTGAGGAAATCATCATCCGCGGACAGCAGCACATTCGACAGAACCGGCAGCGATGATTTCGTCGCCACAGCCCGCTGTACGAGGGCCAGCGCCCGCTGAAACTGTTCCTGCTCGCACGTCAGATCCACCGGCTGCACTCCGCCCTACCTGTTCGTACACCTACCCGAGTGTAGCACAGGGGTTCCGCGGCCTCAGCCCTGATTTCGCCTCGTTGGTCCCGGTTTCCGGTCCGGTTCCCGGGTTGTCCGGGACCGGGCCTGCCGCCGTCCGTTCCTGCTTGACACATTTGTTCTAGGGTCGTACACTACGCCGCAGAACGAGTGTTCTAGAGGAGGATCCGATGGCCGCACCCGCAATCTTCAAACCCAGCCGCTACCTGACAAAGGTCAACGGCGCCGACTACCTCGAGGTCAAGTGGCGTCTCGTCTGGTTGCGCGAGCAGCACCCGGACGCCAGCATCGAGACCGAGTTGGTCTCCCTCGATCCCGCCATGGCCGTGTTCAAGGCGACCGTGACGATCCCCGGAGGCGGCTGTGCCACAGGCTGGGGCAGCGAAGGTCCGGACGACTTCCGCGACTACATCGAGAAGGCGGAGACGAAGGCATTGGGCCGCGCCCTCGCCGCCCTCGGCTTCGGCACCCAGTTCTGCCCCGACTTCGACTTTGGAGCGGACGCAGGCAAGGTTGTCGATGCGCCGATCGACTTCAGTGCGACCCGCGGGCGCAGGCTGGCCGCGATGCCTGTCCCGGCTCTGGCGACCGCGGAACGGCAGGACCGCCCGGCCACAGGCGTGAGCCAGGCCGCCACCCAGCGCCAGATTCGCTTCGTTCAGGCGATCGGCCGCGAGGCTGGTCTCACCGACGAGCAGATCGAGGACGAGGCCCGCAAGAGTTTCGGGACGGGACTGGATGCGCTCTCCCGCCGCGATGCCTCCACCATGATCGACAAACTTCAGGCCCGCCGCCAGGATGTCGACATCGCGTCCTGACGTCCGCGACCGCAGCGATGACGGAGACTGAACCATGGACGACTCGCAGGAACGCACCGCGCCCGCGCTTCTCGAAGAGCGCAAGAGCGCCCTCCGTGCCCGACTCGAGGACGGCTATGCCCGAATCACCGTGGCAC
>CAIPGK010000413.1 GCA_903864575.1 uncultured Chloroflexota bacterium | reverse complement strand
GATCAGGTTCTTCGGCACCGCCAGCTTCGCGCACTGGTCGGCCGCCAGCTGGACATGCCGCTTGCCGCCATCGAGCACCACTTGCGCGTGCCCGGGCAGCAGGGCGTCAAACGCCAGCGTGTTGAGCAGCCGGATGCTCTCCACCGTCTTCTGCACCGAGCAGTCGTGGATGTTCTGCCAGACCACCCGGCCGCCGCTGAAAACTGCATCGCCCGCAAAGAGATAGCGGCGGTCCCGCCCGTGCATCAGGTAGGAGTAGTGGCCGTTGCAGTGCCCCGGCGTCGGGATCGCCTCGAATTCCACGTTGCCGATACGGAACCGTTCGAACTCCCCGATTTCCCGATCGACCTCGCAGGGTTGGAACCGGTAGTCCTGCGCGTAGAAACCCGCCGCCTTCGCGACGTCCAGCGCGACCGCTCGCTCGTCACCCGTGCGCAGTACCGGAGCCGCCTCCGCGGGCATCCACACCTGCAGGCCGAACCGCTCGCGGAAGCGCGCCGCGCCACCCACGTGGTCCATGTGATAGTGGGTGCCGACGACGGTTCGCAATCGGTCCGGGCTCAGCCCCTCACGGACGATGTTCTCCGTGATCCGCTGCAGCGATGCGCCATCGGCCATGCCGCAATCGATCAGCACGAGCTCGCTGCCGCAATCGACAAGATAGATATGGCAATCGGGATCGTCCGACAGCCCGAACGCCATGTTCAGGCCTCCGCCGACGACATAGACCTCAGGGGTCAGGCGCACCGAAACACCTCCACATTGTCAGGGCCGGATCGGAACCGGTTCATCGTTGACAGTCTAGGCGAAAGCCCCCTACGATGCTCGTCAGCCAACGGCGACGACGCCGTGGACAAGCAACGAGCGAAAGAAAGGGTGCCACCAATGAGCGAGAACGAATCAGGCTCGGGCGAGTCCTGGCGCGGCAAGGTCGGACGCATGGATGACGCCGAAATGGCCAACTTCCTCAAGGACGGCTGGGTCGCCCGCCTCGGCGTTCTGACCGAGGACGGCTGGCCCTACGTCGTTCCCACCTGGTACCAGTTTGCCGACGGCGGGTTCTACATCATTCCCCGAGAGCGATCGGTCTGGGCGGAATACATGGCGAAGGACGACCGGGTTTCTCTTTCGGTCGACGAGCATGAAGCCCCCTACCGCAAGGTCAACCTGCAGGGCCGCGCCGAGTTGCTGGAGCGCCCAAACGTCGGTGGCAAGTGGGTGGACATCGCCAACGAGATGTCCTACCGCTATCTCGGCCCTCACGGCCCGGACTACCTCGTGCCCACGCTCAACGAGCCCCGATGGCTCTTTTTCGTCCGTCCGGTGAAACTGACCACGTGGCAGGGCGTGGACTGGGCCAAGAAGTACAAGACGTCGTCCGGAGCATGACCGGCGCCGTACCGGACGCCTCCGGCGACCGCCGCGCCGCGGCGGTCGAGATTACGTTCGACGGGGTCGGCATCATTCGCGGCCAGCATTGGCCGGGAACGGACCGTGCCGTCATCTTCCTGCACGCCCCGGACGGCGATCTCGATGATTGGCAGGACCTCCCCGCGGTCATTGCGGGGCAGACGGGGTTCGCCGCGGTCGCGCTTGACCTGCCCGGCTGCGGCCTTTCCGACGACCCCGCAGGACCGTGGGCGATCGCTCGCCTGCTCGCCGCGATCGGCGATCATCTCGGGCTACCGCCATCGCGCTGCATGGTCGCAACTGCCGGTCAGACCGGACTCGACGTGCTCGCGCTCGATCCCATGCCGCCGCTGGCGGGTCTCATCGCGCTCGCCCCGCCGGAGTCTGGAGACCTTCCGCGCTCCCCGCGCCTGCCAAAACTGCTGCTCGCCTCGGCAGCGGCCCCGCAGACCCTGCAAGCGACACGCGCGTTGGCGAACCGGGTCGGAGGCTGGGCGATCGTCAGCGCCATTTCTCCCGGCGAGTCCGACCCGTGGCTGCTCTCCGGCCCCTGGGGCGTTCACGTCAGGGAACAGGCGGCCGCGTTCGTCCGCGATTGCCT
The DNA here is from genome assembly GCA_903864575.1 of uncultured Chloroflexota bacterium. GTDB lineage: Bacteria > Chloroflexota > Chloroflexia > Thermomicrobiales > UBA6265 > CADCWF01. The sequence continues at coordinate 15,019 of CAIPGK010000413.1, read as the reverse complement.
GAGCCGCTCCACAGCCCGGTAATCGGGACGGCGAATCCTGTACTGTCGCGTTGGCAAGGCGACGGGTCTCGCGTCGCATCGTGCGACCGCGAGACCCGTTCCTGGTTCATGGCGCCGGGGCACGAATCTGCCGACAGGACATCGCCAAACCGTCTGGCAATCAGCTCGGGATCCGCTCCAGGGCGATGACCGGGATCATCCGGGTCGTCTTCGCCTGATAATCGCGAAACCCGGGGAAGCGTTCGCACTGGCGCTCGTAGATCGCATCACGCTCGGCGCCGGTGATCTCAACGGCTCGCACCGGGTACGTCTCCGTGCCGTACTCGATCGACGCCGCGGGATTCGCCAGCAGGTTGTGGTACCAGTCCGGGTGGGTCGGCTCGCCCGCCTTCGAACCGAAGATGAACAGACGATCACCGTCCGGCAGCGTGACCAGCGGGGCGATCCGCTCCTTGCCGCTCTTCGCGCCGATGGTGTGCAGCAGCAGGAGTTGCGCGCCCTCGAAGTTTCCGCCGACCTTTCCGCCATTGGCGCGGAACTCGGTAATGATCTGCTCGTTCCAGGCTCTCAGCGATTCCTTGTCCATGTCATTGACTCCTGTGATTCATCGAATCAGGCAACGATAGATGCGGGAAGGGGTCGGCAACGACCCCCATTCCCCTCGCAGTACTGCACGATTCACGCCAGTTCCCCGGATACCTACCGGCCATCAGGCCGCCCCGGAGGAAGCGCGGGGCTGACGCCATCGCCAAGTTCGCGAGAACCTGCGCCGTCGATCGAGGGAACCCGCGGCAACTCCAGCTCCGGCCGAGGCGGCAGCGGCGTCGAAACACGGCTGACCGTCACCGATGGACGAGCCATGCCGGGAACGTCGCCCACTTTGTGCCGGATCGCGCCGAGTTCGGTGCGAATGCGGCCAAGTTCGGCGTCGGTCGTGGTCAGCTTGTCGTACTGGGTCCGCACAAAGCGGGTGTACGGAGCGATCGCCTCGCGAATGTGATCGACCGAGCGGGCGAGCTCCTTCTCGAACTGATCCCGCATGACCTCGACAAGGTTGTCCTCGAGTTGCCCGGCACGGAGGCGAAACTCCTCGCGGGCCTTGCGCCGCTTGTTCGGCAGCACGAAGAGGCCCAGACCGGCGACGAACCCTGCCAGCAGAATGCCGGTGAAGTCGAACGCCAGCGTGCTGGCCGCAGCCACTACGAGCGCCCCAAGACCCAGCGCTCCCGCCTCGATCATCGCCACCTGCGCGACGGCGTTGCGGACACCCATCGACAGCTCATCGGCCGCGGCGGCGGAGTCATACCGGTCGACTTCCTCCTGCGCGCGCCGGGAGACGGTCTCAAGCAGCGCGCGGCGATCGTAGCGGAACTGGCCGCCGACCTCGCCGATCAGCTCTTCCTCGTATTTGGAAAGACGGCGGCGGTCGATGTAGTCCGTCACGGCCTTCCAGGTACGCAGGTCCTGCTCCACCATCCAGTCGATCAATTCCTGGATGGCGGCGTCGATCTGCTGCTCGGTGTCGCCAATGACCTCGCGCTCGAAATCGGCTTTCACCTTGTCCGACTTCAGCAGATCCAGCACCCGGCCGATGCGAATCGTCTCATCGAAGAAGGCATCGCCACGCGCCATCATCCGGGCGATGATCGTTTCGATCCGCGACAGGTGGTACTCGAACTGCTTCCGCATGTCTTCCTGGTAAAGAACCAGTTGGCGGTCGATGTTGTCGATGGTGTTGATGTCATCCCGCAGCAGTTCGAGCCGCTCATGGGTCTCGCCCTGGTAGCGGTCGGTGAGCAACTCCCCGACGCCCAGCGGATTGAGCAACTTGAGCCGGATGCGGCCCTCCTCGTCCAGCGTCGTGAAGATGTACTGCTCGAGCGGCGCAAAATTGCTCTCGGCGTACAGGCGGGCCTGCTCGGCGGGATTCGCCTCCCCGCCCACCTTGGCCTGGTAGGCCAGCCACGACGAGACCGGGAAGACCTCCGGGGCGAACCCGAGAAGCGTCTGGATGCCGCCGGAAACGAACTCGATCACCTGCTTCCGGGATTCATCGTCCCGCAGCTGGTCCATCTTGTTGACGATGACGATGATCTTCTTGCCCCATTCGCGGATCACCGCCATGAACTCCCGCTCGCTTTCGCTGAACGGGCGGTCGGCGGAGGTCACGAAGAGCACCATGTCGGAGCGCGGCACGAATCGTTGGGTCAGCGCCTCATGCTCGCGGACGACCGCGTTGGTTCCGGGCGTATCGACGATCGTGATTTCCTTCAGGAAATCGGCCGGGTAGGTTCGGATGATGATCCCGTCCGGGCGGACGGTCTCGGTCTGCGTCGGACCATCCATCAGGAGGTTGATGACCGCCGTCGTGGGCGTCACCCCGACCGGCATCACCGGCGCGCCGGCGAGGGCATTGATGAACGTGGACTTTCCGGAGTTGAACTCACCTACCACCACGAGCATGAAGAGCGCGGTGAGGTCTTCCGCCGCCTGACGGCATGCGTCACGGTCCTCGATGGTGGCCGGGAAGTTGTCCAGCACCTTCTGCAGACGATCGAGAAGGGCAAGTTCCTCCGCGGCCAGTTGATGTTGCTGCTCGGAGAGGATGGAGACGTTCTGGCCCCGCCTGAACGGGAGCCCCGGAAGTTCGAAGCCTCGCGCCATCGCCGTCTCGCCCCTGTCGCCTCGACCGCCGCCCGGGCGGCATCCCGACTGGCCGCGCAATGCGGCCCCACACGACAACACAATATCAGACTCGGACAATCCGGAGCATCCCCCTGACACGGGACCGCCCCGTCCCCATGACGGGAACGGGGCGGTCCAAAGCCTCAGGCGGTCACTCGGGGTCGCGATCCTCACGGATCGCCCGTCCGATGTCCTCGAGGACGTGGCCCGCCTTGTCCTTGAGGTCCCCCACAGCCTGCTTCGCCTTGCCGGTCACCTGATCGATCTCCCCTGACGCCTTCAGTTTGTCATCACCGGTGACGTTGCCGATCGCGCTCTTCGCCCGGCCCTTGATCTCGTCGATGGTTCCTTCGATCCGGTCATCCTGTCCGCTGGTCATGTCGCCACGCTCCTTTCGTGAGAGGTCAGCCGCGCCGCCTCCCGCCATCACGTTCCGCTGCCGGCGCATCCGGCGCGATCGACGCCTACCGATTCGGCGGCAGGCCCGGCGATCACCACGTCGTCATACCCGGCCGGGATGACCGGCCGGTCCGTCTCGCTGAATGTGCCGCGTTCGATGCCCGGCGGCATGACATCCCACCCGGACTGCATCGCCTCGTATCGGGTAATCCCCAGAACTACGCGGCTCCCATCGAGCAAGTCGATTTCGGAACCCGGCACGAAATAGGTGGTCGGGTAAAAGACGCCCTTCTCGACCAAGATATGGCTGCCGCGGACAGCGATCACGGTTCCGAAGGTCTGGCCATCGCTGCCGAGCACCTCCGCGCCCACGCGGACGCTGGTCATGATCTCGTCGACCCGTTCGCACACGCACAGACCCCCTTTCACGGTTCGAGCGTGACGGAGGCGTCGCCAACAGCAACCCCGCACGCGCTCCGGTCACACGACGCAACACCCATGCCACTGGAACCAGGAACGTTCGGGTTGAGCCTCGCAGCCCCTGCACGTCGACCGCCGGTGGCCTTGTCGCAGAACGCGTGATATCTTTCGCTACATTTGAACGTGTCGGGCATCGCCACGATGGGAGCACCGATGGCTGGATTCGGGAACTCGCCTCAACCTCCGCCCCGGCAACCTTTCACGATTCCCGGGCCCTACAGCAGCAGCGGCATGTTCTCTCCCGGCGTCGCCAACATCCTGGAAGCCAACCGCCTCCAGCGTCTCCGCCAGGAGCAGGAGGAGGCCGAGCGGAATCACCAGCAGACGGCGCCGCAGGCGCAGGCGAATCGGCAGTCGTCCATGCAGGACGCGCCGCAACACCCTGTTCGGTCGACCCGGTCGCAGGATCACACGGCGCCGAAGCAGCGAAACGTCGTGATCCGTTTCGTATTCGGCCTTCTCAAACTGGCGGTGATCGCTATCGTCCTGATCGTCCTGCTCGTTTTCGTGCTCGCCCTGTTTGCCTAGCGAGCAGCGCTACACAACGGTCCAGAGCGACTGCCCGTTTTCAACCACATGCGACACCACGCCAAGACGGTGCAGGTGCGCGAGGAATGCGAACCCGGTCGGTTGCAACAGGTAGTACCCGGGGGCGTCTGCCGCCGGCGAGCCGAAGTGGCGCAGCAGGCCAGTCAGAATGGCATCGGCGGTTGCAGGCTGGGTCGCGAGTTCGACCGTCTGCTCCAGCACTCGATCCAGCAGGGCGCGGTTCGCGTCGACCGCCGGGCCAATCGATTCCAGCAGCGGTCCATGCCCCGGCACAACCCGTTCGCAGGCGATCTCCCGCGCCCGGTCGAGCGCCGCCAGGTGCGCTGTGACTCCATACAGGTAGGGGATGCGGTACTTCTCAAGCACCGACTCCGGCAGGGTGACGTCTGCGCTGAAGAAGACGCCATCAACCAGTAATCCGGTCTGACCCGGCGAGTGACCGGAGAGATCGACGACCTCGATGTCGACCCCGTCGATCGACAGCCTGTCGCCCGGAGCGAAGACATGGTCGACTGGGCTTGCGTCCGCAAGCATGAAACTGCCACGCATGGTGTCGATCGGGTCCGCACCGCCGTAGAGCATGGCCGGTTGCAGGATCGGATAGCGCAGCACGGCCTCGTCAATGGCGGGCGCCCACACCTCCGCTCCAGTCCGCTTCACCACCTCTGCATTCGCACCGAAGTGGTCGGCGTGGCCGTGGGTGGTGAGGATCGTCGAGACGGCACCGACCTCGGCGGCCGCCTTGATCGCCTTCTTCCCGCTCGTCTCATTCAGACCGGGATCGATCAGGATCACCTTCCCGGATTCGCCCCGGATGACGCCGCCATTGACGCCCCCCGGGATCGCCCAGACCCGTTCACCCAATCGCTCCAGCATCGGTACTCTCCGCCTATTCCCGCTGCCCTGATTTTCCTCAGGCCGACACTATACTCGGGTCGTGCGGGTCCGGCTGTCGGCTGGCGGCTTTTGGTTGTCGGCTGTCAGCTGTCGGCTACCAGCTGCCGGCTATCAGGGCCATCACCCCGGCGGAGCGGCATGACGTCGGCCATGGGTTCCGCTCCATCACCCGGCTGTGTCGGCAGCCGATAGCCGATAGCCGATAGCCAGCGGCCGGACGTCTCGTTTCGACAAGGAGCACCCGTGTCATCGATCATCCGGCACGTCGTCGACGTCGGCCAATTCGACCGGGACGCCACCCTCGACCTGTTTGCCGCCGCCGACCGCCTGCGCGACCTTCCCCGCGGCAGCGATCTCCTTCGCGGCTACCTGCTGGCGACCATTTTCTACGAACCATCCACCCGCACCCGGCTCTCCTTCGAATCGGCCATGCAACGCCTCGGCGGCGGCGTGATCTCCACCGAAAACGCGCGCGAGTTCTCATCCGCCATCAAGGGCGAGACGGTCGAAGACACCATTCGCATCGTCGGCGGCTACGCGGACGCCATCGTGCTGCGCCACCACGAGCAGGGCGCTGCGCATCGCGCCGCCTCGGTCGCCCGGGTGCCCATCCTCAACGCGGGTGACGGCCCCGGCGAACACCCCACGCAGGCGTTGCTCGATCTCTACACGATCCGCCACGAACTCGGGCGGATCGACGGTCTGCGCGTCGCACTGGTCGGCGATCTTCGCTACGGCCGGACGGCGCGCTCGCTGGCTCGTCTGTTCAAGCTCTCCCGCGGGGGCGAACTGATCTTCGTCTCTCCCGCGCAAACGCCGATGGGCGAGGACATCCGGGCGGAACTCGATGCCGCCGGCGTCGCCTGGCGCGAGGAACCCGACCTCGCCCGGGTGCTTCCTGGGGTCGACGTCGTCTACCAGACGCGCGTCCAGAAGGAACGCTTCGCAACCCTCGCGGATTACGAAGCCGCGAAAGGCGTCTACATCATCGACCGCACGGCGATGAACCGGCTTAACCCCGGCGCCATCGTGCTGCACCCGTTGCCCCGCGTGGACGAGATCACCGTCGAGGTCGACGCCGATCCCCGCGCCGCCTACTTCCGGCAGGCGGAGAACGGCGTCTACATCCGGATGGCGTTGCTCTGTCACGTCCTCGGCGTGAAGGCCTGAGATCCGGGAATCATGCCGTCGGTTCGTTGCCGTAGACCGAGACCGGGATGGGCCTGCCGTCGTGGTCGACCGTGCTCTCCCACAGCAGTTGGGTGCACGCTCGTTGCAGCAGGTTCTTCCAGATCAGCGTGTTGTTGAACGTCTCCTCGTCGGGCGAGAACAGCGAAAAAACCTCGCGCGACGCCACCAGCACCAGTTTCTGCTTGGCGCGGCTCAATGCGACGGTGAGCCTGCGGGGGTCGTACAGGAACTTGCCAGCGACCAGCAGATAGCCGGGATCGCTCTCCGTCGCGCTGATGACGATGACCCGGCGCTCTCCCCCCTGGAACCGCTCCACGGTATCAACCGCGGCATTTGCCCACGCTCGCTGCTCGTCGTCATTCGCGAGGTTTTCCAATGAAGTGGCGATCTCGGCCCGCTGCGCCCGGTGCGGCACTACTACGCCAAAATCCTTCGCGAGGTCGAACCCGGCCAACATCAACGCCTGCGCCACAGGAGCGATCAGCGTCTGCTCGAACGGATTCCGCAACTGGCTTGCATCCTCGCCATGGACAACCACCGTCAGCGGATAGGACGGGTCGAGCACCGCCTGGACAAACCCATCATCGGTCTTGACCGGGTCGATCCCCCACACCCGGTCCGAGGAAAACGGGATGCCGTCTCCCTCGTAGATTTCCTCGCGCAGGAAGGCGGCCATGTCCCGGTGCAACCGGAAACTCTTCTCGAACTGGATCATCTTGATGTCCGGCAACGCCTCGGGCGTGGCTGGCGCCCGCAGCACGTCGAAGAGCGAGCGGTAGACGGCGTAGTCCTCGAACGTCTTGCGCTGCTCGCGGTCCCAGTCGTGTTGAACGATCGGCGGCATCTGCCGGTGGTCGCCAACCACGATGATCTGCGCATCCGGCGCGAGTGGCAATGCAGCCATCAACGCCTCCGGCAGGTTCATCTGGGACGCTTCGTCGAGCACCAGCAACGTCGCGAAGTCGGCGCCGAAAATGGACGACCAACCCTTGTTGAGCAGGCGGTAGATGCTCCCCGGCGTGCCCGCTGCGACATACAAGCGCTCCCCGGCCAGCCTCCGCGCGGTGCTCGATCCTTTTGGTTCGTTGTCGGGAATCTCCAGCACCTCGATGCCCGCGGGCTGCGGGTCTGTGGGACGCAGGCGATAGAGATTGAGGTTGAGCAGCCTCCGGTCAAAGAACTCGGCGAACAGCCTCGGGTCACTCCGCTGCAACTCGGCAAGTTTGGCCTGCGCGTCCTGGACACTTGCAAGCAACACGTCCACCGCGGAGTGCGTCTTGCTGCTCAGGAAGCCCCGGAACGGCTCCTCGGCGTCGAGCGCGCCCTGCGCCCGGGCGAGGATCGCGAAGCCGCTCGTGTAACTCTTGCCGGTACCGGGAGGTCCCTGCACGAGCAGGACCGGCTCGGTTCCGTGACCGGCGATGTAGTGCTCCTTGCTCGGCTCGAAGGCCTCCGCCATCAATCCGGCGCGATGAAACGCGGCAAGACCGTCGAAGAAGCGGCGCTGCCCGTCAAGCGCGGCAGCAGGGCGCGGCAACTCCAGCAATGGGCCATCGCCGCGCTCCCGCAGCCGCTCGAAAAAGACGTTCGGCTTCCCGCTGGCGATGCCCTCGACGACCTTGTTCTGCCAGTAGTCGTTCCAGTTGTTCGGATCGTCTTCGAGCGTGTAGACCGCGCTTTCCTCGAACGGTTGCGGGAAGGACTCGCTGAAGACCCATGGGCGGGTGTGGGGATTGCCCCCGAACCCGCCGAGTTTCACGTCGACGAACCAGCGCCCACCCTCTTCGTAGACGCCACTCTCCGACACCTTGCCGCGCGTGAGGTAGAGCATCGCCTTCGGGGATGGCGTCACCGGCTCCCGTTCGCCGGCGGGCTTGCGCAGATCCTCGCGCCAGCGGGGCGCGACAATCACCGTCGCCCCAGGCTTGAGCGCGGTGAGTTCGGCAAGTTGATGCGCGTCCGCATCGACGCCGGCGTCACAAACCCTGAGGCGAACGACGAGATCCTGTTGACTCCATTTCCAGGCCTTTTTCTCCTGCGCGGCCGGTTTGAAATCCTCGCCGACCAGATGACTGGCGTACCATGCTTCCTCGGCGGCGCGCCCGATGCGCCACAGCCGGAGATTCTCGGCGTTGACTGCCGCGATGCCCGGCTCCTGATCGCCGGCGTGATAGGAAACCGGCAAACTGATGCCGGCCAGCGCCCGCAGTTCCGGCAGGGCGTACCTTGCCTGCTTCCATGCGCTCAGCCTGACGTGCTTCTCGATGATGAGAAACTCGGCAAGCGCGGACGGCAGGTTCCGGGCGCGATTCTCGTAGTTCTCCAGGTCAGGCAGATCGAATGACGATTTCGCCGTGTCCCGGTTTCCCCGGAATTGCGCGGCCAGAAACTCCATCGCCTCGAGCCTGCGATGCATGAACCCGGCGAGATCGTCCATCGTGACATGGCGGTAGGGACCAAACCCGTCCGCACCGCGCCAGGGAGGATCGGGCAATGCCCCCCACGCCGCATACACGTACTCAAGCGGAATCTCGCCCCGGAAGCGCGCCTTCCCGACGTAGAATCGCTTCTCCGAGTCGTCCTCGCCCGGGATTTCCTCGACGGTCCAGTAATCGAACAGACGGTGCCGGAAGATGTCCTTGTATGGCCGATCGCCATCCTGCCACCGGAACTGGAATCGCTCCGCGGCGATGTGAAACGGCTGGCAGAGCATCGGCACGTTCTTTAGATCGCGGACTTCCTGATCCAGCAGGCTCAGGACCGGAGAGTCGTATCCGGCCTGCTGCGTCACGAAATCGTAGAGCGCCGTCGATCCGACGACCTCGTCGGCATGCCGCGAGAGCGCGGCGAGCAGATTCGCCTGATCGCTCGCGCTCGGAAAGATCAGGTGAATCGCCGCTCGCGGCCGCCCCTCGGCATCGGGGTGGGCAACCTCACCGATGGCGTGGATCACCTTCGCAATCCAGCCGACCAGGAGCGACGCCTCGGCCCGCTCCTCCGGCGGTCCATCCGAAATCTCGATCACGAACCGGCGATTGTCCGGAGGCACGACACCTTCCACGGCCCCGGTGACGAGCGCGGACAGCGCATAGACCCGGTCGTTCAGATAGTCCTTATGCGCCTCGATATAGACGCGAACGAGATTGGGGTTGTGTTCGGCGTCGCAGTACGGCAATGAGCCCTTGCTCTTGCCGGGTATCTCCCCGGGAGCCGCGTAGTCGTCTCCCCGCCATCTGCGGTAGCGCCGGGCCCGGTGAACCAGTTCGTCGACGCGGGGACCGACCGGCCAGGTGGTCGCCACACGACGCAACTGGTCCTCCTTGCCCGGCGCTGCGGCAAGCTGTCGGATGTTCTCTCGCCCATCCGAGCCGGTAACTGGCCGCTTGAGCACGGCAAGCTCCGCGATGGAGTCGATCCCGCAGCGCTGCAGGCTCTTCTTCTCCGTCTGACTCAGGAACGGCAGCAGCGAAAGGTCATCCTGCACCACGCAGTCCCGGAAGCAGAATTCGTTGTAGACGCAACTGTCGCACTGTGACGAGAGGTGGAACGGGATCGAATCAAACGGCGCTTCCACGACACGCTGCGCGACCGAGTCCGGGCCGAGCAGCAGATCGTCGGCGGTACGGAGGAAACTGGCCGGATCGCTGACGATTTCGAGGAACGCATTACCCGCCGCGAACCAATCGACTGCCTCCTGTCGCTTGGCCTCGAGGTCCAGGTCCCGCTTCGGCAAGTCCTCGAGGCGCACGCCCTTGAACAGGATTCCGGTCCTGATCTCGCCGACGTGGACCCCATGCTCGGCAAAGATGGATTCAACCATCCGGTGATAGAACGCAACCTGCAGCCGATGCGGCACGCTCGGTCGGGCCGATGCCTTGATGTCAACGATCAGCGCGGACACGCGACCGTCGTCATCGCGGTCGAACCGGATGACATCCGCCTTCCCGCTCAGGAGCCAGTTGCCGATCTCGACTCGCAACGCAGGTTGCAGGATGAACAACGTCTCACCCCGCGCCATCGCTTCGACTCGCTCAGCCAGTCGTTGATTGTCCACGCGGGAGGCCGGCGAGCCGTCCTCGGCCCCCCAATCTTCCACGCGGCGATACGTTGTTTTCAGGATCTCCTCGATCCCGCCTTCAAATCCAATGCCCGACTCCGCAAGCAGGGGCGGCAATTGCTGCGGTTGGGCCCCAGTCGCACGGAACTCGCCCAGCCCGCGCGTCTGCTCGTTCAGCCGGAGCCGGAGAAACCGCTGGCACTGGTCCTGACCGACAAACCGTGATATGTCCGTCGGATACACCTTCCACGGGCGGCCATCAGCGGGGACTACAAATCTGTCTCCCTGCACGGATTCCGGCTTCTGAAGCATGGTGTGGACGCCCCTCCGTTGACGCGGTCACGATAACCATCGCTCCCGTGCAAGGCCACGGTGGCGCCTGGATCATGTGTAACAGGATACGTCGCCACTCATGCCACGTCGATACCGTTGGCGATCTCCTCAGCCCCGGCCCCAGAGCGCGGCCCCGATCACCCCGGCGTCATACCCAAGGGCGGCGGGGACGAAACGCACCTGGTCGATCTCGCAGGTGTGGACGTTGGCCCGCGCCGTCGACACCGCCGCGTTCCAGGACGCGCTGCCCTCGCGCGCAACGCCGCCGCCGATCACGACCACCTCCGGCGCGAGAAACGCCACCGCCCCGGCGAGCGCATATCCCAGCCAGCGACCTGCGTCCTCGAGCACCTCGCGCGCCACGGCATCGCCGGCGCGCGCGGCCTCATCGACCACCTCCGGGGTGATCAGGTTGAGATCGCCACCGACGAATTGCGGCAACCGCGTCGAGAACCCCTGCACGCATCGGCGGACCGCCTCGGCACGGATCGCGGGGCCGGTCGCCAACGGCTCCACGCAGCCCCGGTTGCCGCAACTGCAAGCAACACCGCCCGGCTGCACGATGATGTGCCCGATTTCCCCCGATGCCCCTCCCAGCCCGAACACCGGCCTTCCGTGTGCGATGATGCCGCCGCCGATGCCCGTCCCGACCGTCACGCAGAGTCCCGTGTCCGCGCCCCGCGCCGCACCCAGACCCATTTCGGCCACAACAAATGCGCTCGCGTCATTGATCAATCGGACCGGGAAGCCCGTCGCCTCGGCAAGCATCGACGCGACCGGCACGCCCTCCCAGTTCCCGGGGAGGTTTGGCACGTCGCCGGTGTGCCCCGTCGCCATATCCACCTGCCCCGGCACACCAAGTCCGACGCCCGAAACCGCGACTGGAGCGGACATCGACATCCGCCCGATGCCCTCCGCAATCCGGCCAACGACCGCATCCACGCCATCGTGGCCGCCCGTCGGCACGCGGTCCTGCGCGACGATCTCGCCCTCCGGGGAGAGCAGCGCGGATTTGATGAAGGTGCCGCCGAGATCGATCCCGACCGTCCAGCCTGCCTCGCCAGGGTGACCGCTCATTCGCCTGCTCCCGTCTCGATCCAGCGTCCTTCGGCCGCACTTCGGGCCACCGCCTCGCACAGCCGCAACGAGCGAAGGCCATCCGCGAATGTCGGATAGTCCGGCTGCGCGGGAGGCGCTCCGGCGGCGATCGCCCGGTAGACCGCCGCGAACAGCGCGCGATGCGTTTCGACATAGCCCTCGGCATGACCCGGCGGCGCGGAGGTGACAGATCGCGCCTCCGGATCCAGCAACGCGAGATCGCGGGGCATCACGCCGTTCGGGGCGCCCCGCCGGCCCAGCCAGAGGTCCTCCCCCCGCTCGGAATCCCATGCGATCGCCGAGTCCGCACCGTCGATCTCGAACCGGAGCGAGTTCTTTCGCCCCCCGCTGACCTGCGAGACGGTGAACACTCCATGTGCCCCGCCGGAGAAACGAACCAGCACGCTCGCGTAATCCTCGGTGTGGATGTCGATCGGTTCCCGCGCTCCCGCCGCACCGGTCTGCCCGCCAAAGGTGGCCGCCGCCAGGACCGGACGCTGCCGCACCGGGACCGTCGTCGCCATGTCCGCGCAAACCGCAACCGGGTGCTGGCCGGTCACAAACCCCATCAGGTCCATCCAGTGGGAACCGATGTCCGCGACGGCCCGCAGCGAGCCGCCGAGACCGGGATCGAGTCGCCAGTTCCAGTCGTCCTCGCGGAGGAGCCAGTCCTGGAGGTAGCCGCCGTGGATCAGCCGCACCGGGCCGATCCCGCCGTCGCGGATCATGGCCCGCGCCTGCCGGGGCATGGCGTAGAAGCGGAAGTTGAAATTGACGGCGTGGATAACTCCCGCGTCCTCTGCCGCGCGAAGCAACTCCTCTCCCTCTGCGGCGGTCATCGCCAGCGGTTTTTCACACACGACATGCTTGCCCGCCTCGATCGCCTCCAGCGCGAGCGGCGCATGGAGATAGTTCGGCGTGGCGATGTGCACGCAATCGGCGGGGCCGCTCGCGAGGGCATCGGTCAGGGTGGCGAACGCCGGGATGCCGAGCGCCTCCGCTGCCTCGTGCCCGCGCAGCGATCCCGACCCGACCAGGGCAGTCACCTCCACGCCATTGCGGCGCAGGGCGTCGATATGGACCGGTCCGATGTATCCCGGCCCGACCACGACCGCTCGCAACCTCGGAATCATGCTGTCCTCCCTGCGCTTCCCGCCTCCGCGACGTGCCGGGATTGTTGCAGCCCGGCACCCGCTGTCAAGCATTCGGGGTTCCGCCCGGCTCGCGGTTGTGACGGCTGGTCAGCCCCCCTGCTATACTGTACGTACATATGAAATCCGAGCGCCCGACCCGCCGGGAATCTCGGGATCGCGTCCGCAGATGGCGCGTCCAGGTTCCCCTGCTCCCGCCTGCGCGTTGCCGGAATCGATACGGGGATCCGCTGCCTGAGGCGGATGCCGGATGGCTGTCAGATCGTGAAGCGCCGTCCGCGCAGGGAGAGGGCATGAACGACCGCACCGACCATCGCGATCCTGGCAGCGACGCGCCTCTCGTAGGCCGTCCTCGCGGCGAAGGATGGCGCGATCTCCAATCCGACGGCGTTGTCTGGGAAGGTCAGGTATGCATCGTCGGCGATGGCTCGGACCTCGCTGCCCGGCTGATCGTCACCACCCGCAGGATCGCCTTCGCTCGCGGCGGCGAGGTCATCCTCGACATTCCCCGACTCTGGCTCCGGCCCGCCCCGGAACTTCGCCGCGACGGCTCTGTCGCGATGCACATTCTCGAACCCGGGTCTCCCTACGGCACCCCGCCAGAAACCCTTGACCTCACCATGCGCGACGGCTCCAGCGTCGCGTCTCACCTCGTCGCCATGCTCTCTGGCACGGCGGGCCGCCGCGCCCTGCCCGAACTCGATCTCATCTCGCCACGCTCGAAGCCCCTCTTTCCGGACGCCGGGCCGCGCGACGACGTTCGCGCCGAACCTCGGCGCACGCCTCGCCACGCCGCACCATCCCCGCGCTGGGCCGAGGATGCCGATCCTGCTGCACCTACCCTGCCGACAATGCCCCCATCAGCCCCGCGCCGCGCCCCGGTTCCCAGTCCTGCCGCCATGGTCGTTGCCGCCGAGGAAAGCAAACCGGTCCACCGGCCTTCCTCGCCACCGACTGCCAGCGGACCAGGCCGCAACTGGAACCTGCCGATGCAGGAGTATGTCGTGCCCCGCGGGCAGCGACGGCATCGATGGAACTGGACGGTCAAACTGGGCGGCCTGGTCGGGTTGCTCGCCGTGGCTGCCGCGCTCGGCTCGGGACGGATTGGCTCTCCGCTGGGCGGGCTTGACCTCGCCGGCAATGCTCCAACTCCGCTTCCGACCGCGGCCTCCATCGTGACCTCCTCGCAGGGTCCGGCCGACATCGCCGACGCGGCCTCCTCGGAACCGTCCGGCATCGGCGGCTCCACGAGCGCGAGCCTGCTGGCGTCGGAGCCCGGCAATGCGCCGCTCGCCGCCCCGCCGCTGCAGGTCCAGGAGGGCTCCACCGAGACGTGGACCGAGCCAACCGCCGCCGCGCCTGCCCCGGCCCTGCTCGCTCCGCTGCCCGTGTCAACCATGCCCGCGGCCACTTCGCTTTCCGGCGTCGGGGGCGAGCTGCCCTCCGTGGATGAGATCGCCGGGCAGGTGACCGCGGCCATGCCGGAAGCACGGGAAACCCCGGAACCCGCCGCACCCGACATCCCGGCTGCGACAACGCCCGAACCTGGACCGACCGCGACGGCGATCCCCCAACCGACCGAAGCCCCGGCTCCTGCCGAAGCGCTCGCCCCCACGGAGGCTCCCGCCCCCACGGAAGCGCCGATCCCAACCGCAACCACCGCACCGGAACCGACCGAGACGGCGACCGCCATCCCTGAACCAACAGCAGTCCCGACTCTCGCGCCCGAACCTGCGCCGACCGAAGCCGTCGCCGCGCAGCAGGTCCCAACCGAAGCGCCCGTTGCGCCGGCACCCGTCGCCGAGGCCGTCCCGGCCCTCGCCTGGAACCTCCGGATGGCCACCGGCGGCCAGTCGCTGCCCGACTTTGGTCTGCCTCCGACCGGGACAGGCAACTGGATCGTCGTCGTGGTCGATATGGCGAACACCACCGACGCGCCGGCAACCATCCCGATGGCGGATTTCCAGCTCGCCACCAGCGCAGGGACTGCAACGCTCGATCCCTCGACCGATCTCGCCGCCATGATCTCGGGCGTGACTCCGCAGTGGACCGCCAGCGATGTAATCGCCCTCCAGCCGGGAGAGGCGACCCGTGCCCTGCTGCTCTTCCAGATCGATCCGGCGGCTTCCGGCATGACGTTGACCGGAAACGGCGTGCAGCAGCCCATCGCCGGCGCGCT
>CAIPGK010000412.1 GCA_903864575.1 uncultured Chloroflexota bacterium | reverse complement strand
TCAAGCGTGGCCAGACCGGTCGCCCGATCCAGCTCCAGTCGCCGTCCCTCGGCATTTTCCCACCGGTCCAGGCGCACCCCGCCGGCGATCAGCCAGGCACCGCCGGTCCAGGAACCCTCGGCATAGCCCCCGATGACGGAGGTCTCTCCCCCGGCGAAGCGGTCGCGGGTGAACTGCCCCCCGATGAAGCGGAACCGCTCCCGCGTTTCCCCCTCGCTGAACCGGGTATCCGCGCCGACTTCCCACTCCAGCCGCCCGCCGCCCAGATCGAGGCCGGACCGGCGCAGGGCCAGATTGCCGCCCCAGCCGGTGGCGGGCGTGGCGAACTGGTCGTTGGCCGGAGTGGTCCCTGCTCGACCGGCTGCGACGGCGACGGAACTGTTGGCCAGATCGCTCTCGCGCCGCCAGAGCTGGGCTCGCCAGCCCGTCCGGTTCCGGCCCGAAGTCCGGGCCAGAGTGACACTGTAGCCCTCCCCGCTGGCCGACGATCGGGCACCGGACAGGCCCGAGCCCCGTCCCTCCTCATAGGCCGAGCCCCGAACCGACAGGGCCGTGACCGCATCGAGACCGATATCAGCGCGCAGGGCGGCACTGGTGGTCTCAAGATCGAGCGGGGTATCCGCAGCGCCCGCTGCTCCGCCCCGCACCGGCGTGTAGCCGTCGGATCGGTCGGAGAGGAGCGAACCGGTCAGGGCGAACCGACCGTGGGTCAGGGTCGTCGCGACGGCGATGCGGCGGCCACCAAACGTCCCCACCGACGCATCCAGCACCCCGCCCTCCGCGTCGCGCTCACGCAGGGCGATGACCCCCGTCAGGGCACCCGCGCCATAGGGGCCCGCGCCTCCGCCTCGGATGATGTCGAGACTTTCAAGGCTCTCCGGCGGGACCTGGGACCAGATCACCCAGCCGCCGAAGGGGTCATTCAGGGGCTCGCCGTCAAGGGTGACCAGGGTCCGCCCTGCGCCCGACGGTGCAATCGCGCGCAGGCTGATGCCCTGGGTCGTCGGGTTCGCGCCAAGGCTGGAAGTCCGTCGAAAAAGCGAGACCGCCGGAACGGTTGCCAGCGCCTCATCGAGCCGGGTCGCGCGGCCCAGAATCTGTTCGTCGAGCCGGATTATGGAAAAGGCAGCCTCGCCTGCAGCGGGCGGCAGACGCGCCGCCGTTACGACGACGTCTGCGAGCTCGGCCGGTAAATCCTGGATCATGCGCGTCGCCCAATCAACGTCTTCGGCCCGGAGCGATCGTCTGCGGCACTTCCTCGACGCAACGCCGTGGCTTTCGCACACCAAACCCACGCGCTCGTAGCATTCACGGACCCGGGCTTCGAGCGATTCCAGACCCCATCCCCTGCCTCGGCGACACAGCCCATCCAAAAAATGCGCTCAGAATGTAAATTGCCTATCCGAGCCGGGGTTTCGAGCGTCCTGGCGAGTTGCCTTGTGGCATGGGTCGCCGCACAGTGTTCGCCGGCTGGGGATCAACGGCGATTCAATTGCCCCGGCAGGCGAACCATAGGGGGCGGCGATGGCTATCCGGACCAAGTTCACAAAATCCGGCATGGCCGAACCCGCTGCAAGGGCACACGCTTCCCTGGCTGCAAGCCGGCTCGAGATGGAAGTGCACGAACCGATCGGCACTGCCGCCGAGGCCGGCCGCGGGCCGGCACCGGCCGATGTGGCTGTCCCGGAGCCGGAGCGGATGTCCCCCCTCCCCCAAGCGGAAAAGGCCCGGATCGAGCCGCTCGACATACCGCGCCCGTTTACCGTCAACAATGACGTCGCGAGCGCCACCGAGGACGGTGCGCCCGTCATCATTTCCGTCCTGGGCAACGACGTCGGAGCCCCCGCCGTCGCCCGGATCAACGGCGTTGCCGTAACGCCGGGCAACATCATCACCCTGCAGTCCGGGGCGCGGGTGATCGTCAATGCCAACGGCACCCTGTCCTATG
>CAIPGK010000411.1 GCA_903864575.1 uncultured Chloroflexota bacterium | reverse complement strand
TCGACGAGCCGACCACCGGGCTCGATCCCCACGCCCGCCGCGCCCTCTGGCAGTCCGTCCGCGACATCCGTTTCGCAGGCGCCACGGTTGTGCTCACCACCCACTACATGGAGGAAGCCGAGGTACTCTGCGATCGCGTCGCCGTCATGGACCGTGGCCGCATCGTCGCCTGCGACACCCCGGCGCAGCTGATCCGCGATCTCGGCGCGGATGCAACCGTGACCGCCCGTCTCGGCGGCCCGCTCCCGGCCGAGGCGCTCGCCGCCATCCGCGGTGTGGTGGAGGTCGATTGGGACAGCGATCCGGCGCATGACATCGCCCTGCGCACCATCGACGCGCAGGCGACGCTGATCGGTCTGCTGGGCGCGGCTGACGCGGCGGACATCCCGCTGGCCGGGCTGGCCGTGCGGCAGGCGAGCCTCGAGGACGTCTTCCTCCACTATGCGGGCCGCAGCTGGGAGGGTGATGTGGCCGCCGCCCCTGCCGCCGAGGAACCATCCGGCCGCCGCCGTCGCCGGGGAGGGGGCCGCGTCGGCTGATCCGCGCATCGCGACGTGTCGCAGGCGGGGATGTATCAGGATCGGGCGATAGCTGCTCTACTGGTACGAGAGGTCGGGAGCGTCCCGGCCGGGATACCGAAAACGAGAACGGGAAAGGGACTTCACCATGGCTACCATCGAAGAGTTCGAACTGCAGTCGGGCGTTTCCCGCCGAACCATGCTTCGCTTCGGAACGGCCGCCGCCTTCGCCGGTCTTCTCGGCTTCTCCGCCCTGAGCGGCGCGAGCGCGCATGACGGCGAGAATGAAAACGAGGACGAGAACGAGAACGAGGACGAGACCTCCAGCGATTCCGACGGCGTCGACGATGCCACCAGCGACCAGGATGGCGTCGATGACGCCACCACCGACGAGGATAGCGTCGATGACAGTGCTGACGACAGTGCTGACGACAGTGTCGATGACGGCGCTGACGACAATGGCGGAGACACCGGCGGCGACACTGGTGGAACCGATCCGGCGAATGGCCTCCTGAGCCGCCGCAACCGCAACCGCAACCGCAGTGGCCGAACCGGCGCGAAGAGCGGCGGCAAGGGCCGCGGCCGGGGCCGCAAGCGCGACTAGATCGCCGAGTCTGCGACCATCTCCAGGCATCGCGCGGCCCCGGCGAACCCACGTTTGCCGGGGCCGCCCATGTGTGCCCGAGCACCGACCGCCCCAACCTCCTGAACGCTCAGGGATTCCTTTCCTCCTTCACAGGAGAGTCCCGGCATCGATCGCTACGCTGAAGAGACTGATGGGCGGAGTGGACGATCCACCGCCTCCCGCGCTCTGGCCCATCGTTGCCGCGGATTCGGCCGTTGCCTCATCTGGCGAATCTGCCGCTCCCGCCGCATCGGGCGCGACGTTCCGCACCTGCTCGTGGACGCGCCGACGTGGCCGTCCGGGTTCAAGCAACGAGTTGTTCACCACCTCGTTCCTCGATGATCTCGCCGTCTCCCACATGGGCCGCCGCCGCTTCATCGCCGGCGCAGCCGTGGCATTCGCATCGGGTCCGTTTCCGCGCAGGATGCCGCCCCGGCTGCCGGGATGCCGGAGCACGTCGCCGGCTGGCCGAAGTTCAACCTGAACGCCGTCGCCAGCGAGCAGTTGCTCGCGATCCCCGGCAGCGGCGAGAAGATGCTCGACGAGTTCCGTAAGTACGCGCCGTTCAGCACCATCGCCCGGTTCCGCGGCGAGATCGGCAAGGACATCGACCCTGACGCCGTCGCCGCGCTGGAGGCCTACCTCTACGTACCGGTCGCGGTGAACGATGCCGACGCCGACACCCTGCGGCAATTGCCGGGCGTGACCGGGGAGGCCGCCGCGAAGCTGGCCGAGGGACGCCCCTACGCCGACAACGCCGCGTTCCTCAAGGCCCTCGAGGGCGTGGCCAGCCCCGATCTTGCCGCCGCCGCCGCGGCCTTCCTGGGAGCCTGACGATGCGTGCCGCGGCCGCTTCACAGACAGACGCGGAAACGCGCCTGCACCAGCTGTCCGGGTTCCTTTCCGGGTTCGCCGCGGCAATGTTCGCGGCGATCCCGCTGGAACTGCTGGCGAGCAAGCACTGGCAGGAGCCTGTCCAGTTCATCCCGTTCGCGCTGTCCCTGCTCGGGCTGGTCGCAACGCTTGCGGCGTGGAAACGGCCTTCCCGGTCCACCCTCCGTGCGCTGCGGGCGGTCGCGGTGGTGAACGCCGCGGGCGCTACCTACGGGGTGTTCGAGCATTTTGAAGGCAACCACGGCTTCATCACCGAGAGGCGCTCGGACGAGGCGGGTTGGGCGCTCGTCAAGGGCATGCTGACCGGCCGCGCGCCGGCGCTCGTCTCGGGAGCGTTGGTTGTCGCCGCGGTCGTGGAGCTTGCCGCCTCGTGGGCCGCCGCGCCGGCTCCGGAGACGGCCCCGGCCGCCGCGGACATCCGCCGGCCCGTCACCGCCTGACGCCCGCGCAACGAAACCCGGTTCCTCATGTTCACGCAGCAGCCCGCGCGCATCCCGCGCGGGCTGCACCGTGTCCACGGCGCGGAGAGGGCCGGGAACGCGTGACGCGCCCTCACCGGCCACCTGCGAGTCGGGTGTATCAGGGCGTGGAGCGCCACGCTCTATTGGCGCAGGAACCGGAAATGGTCAGGTTCCAAAGAACAACGAGCGCACCGCGGGTCGCTGCGAAGGAGTTGCCGGTCATGTCCGAGTCCACGTCGAAGTCCCTCTCCTCGATCGAAGCCGTCGTCGCCGGGGTTGCCCCGGACGGCGCCGTCAACCGCCGCGCCTTCGTGCGCTTCGGCTCCGCAGCCGCGCTTGCCGGGCTGCTCGGATTCTCCTCGCTGCACGGTGCGGACGCCCGCCGCGGCCAGAGCCCGGCCGGTGGCGGAGGCCTGGGCGATCCCGGCGCGGGACAGGGACTCGAGGACCCGACGGGCGACGAGGACGGACTCGAGGACCTTACCGGCGACGAGAATGCCCTCGACGACACGACCTGCGACCACGACGCGCCGGTCGATCCGGTCGACCCGACCGATCCGGTCGACCCGACCGATCCGGTCGACCCGACCGATCCGACCGATCCGACCGATCCGACCGATCCGGTCGACCCGCCGGCCCAGGAACTCGGCTCACGCGGCGGCCGGCGCGGCGGCCGGGCTGGCCGGGGCGCCAATGGCGGCAAGACCGTCGCCGGCGGCACTGGCAGCGGCAAGAACCGCGGCAAGGGCAAGAAGGGCGCCTGATCCCCGCCGCTCCCACGACACGATGACGGGCAATGACCCCGGAACGGCTCGCCGTTCCGGGGTCATTGCCATTCCGGGGTGCGTGCAGGGGCCGGTGATTGGGCGGTCG